>CAYTUH010000037.1:0-12082 GCA_964441165.1 uncultured Syntrophaceae bacterium | reverse complement strand
GGGAGCACTCCCGGTCAAAGTTCGATGGCAAAGTAAAAAGCTTCAAATGCAAGGCTCGCACATCCTGAGAACTGAGGCATACGTACGGTACGCCGTATAGCCTGCCCCCGCGAAGGCGGGGGAAGGATGCAGTGCAACGCCGCAGTTGGACTTTTTACGAAGCCATCTTTCTTTTTAGATTTGTGATTTCGGGAATGTATGTTATTGAACAGGAAAATTGGGTATACAAGGGCTCGGGAGAATCATGAGAAAACTCTCGTGTTTCGTATTCTGCACCTTCATCATTCTTTTTCAGACAGGAGTCTCCCGGGGAGTGGAACGGGATCTGGTCCGGGGTCCCGTTACCATCGAGGCGGACAGTCTTCGCTACGACAGCGGCGGGGACACTTATGAAGCCACCGGAAATGTGTTGATTACCTTCGAAGGGGGGTTCCTCAGGGCTGATCACGTCTTCATGAACAACAGCACCAAGGACGCAGATGCCTCGGGAGATGTCTACATCCAGAGCGATCAGGATATCCTCCAGGGGGAGAAGGTCCGTTTCAACGTGGAGACGAAGCGAGGTACCGTCTTTGGCGGTCTCCTTTTCGTGAAGGAGAACAATCTCTATATCCAGGCCGAAGAAATATCAAAAACAGGAGAAGCGACCTATACTCTGAAAGACGCCCGGGCCACTACCTGTGACGGCTCGACGCCCGACTGGCGCTTTGCCGGCCGCGAGGTGGACGTCACGGTCGACGGGTATGGAAGGCTCACCCAGGGCAGCTTTCAGATCCGCAATATTCCCGTGCTGTATCTTCCCTATCTCATCTTCCCGGCGAAAACAACCCGCCAGACGGGGGTCCTTTTCCCCCGTATCGCCTACTCGCAGGACAAATTCGGCTGGGACGTGGGGCTTCCCTTTTACTGGAAGATATCCGATTATACCGATGCCACCTTCTATCAACGCTACATGGACAAACGGGGATTTCAGGAGGGGGCGGAATTCAGGTACTGTCTGGCGGAAGATTCCTACGGCACCCTTTACGGCGACTATCTCAACGATACCTTCGAAACAACCGAAACCGATGGAAGCGGGCTGGAACGCGAATGGGACGACCACAGGAAGCGGTGGTCCTACTATCTGAACACCGAAACGGTCATCAGCGAGGGTTTTTATCTGCGCACGGACATAAAGAAGGTTTCCGATATCTGGTATTTCAGGGATTTTGAATCATACAATTATTATCAGGAACATTATAACAGGGCGGGCGATCGACGGCATGACACCGGTGCCTTCACCGCCGACCGCGCCCTTGCCTCCCTCGATTCGACGGTGCGCCTGGTGAAAGACTGACGCCTCTTTAATGTAACCGCCCTGGCCCAGTATACGGACAATTTCCAGAGTTATTCAAATGATGAAACGCTCCAACGGTATCCCGAAATTACCTTTACTGCCATCAAACAGCCTCTGTTCAACACCCCCCTCAATGTCGAAATCGAGTCGCGCTACGATTATTTCTACCGCACCACGGGATACCGGGGCCACCTGATCGATCATCATCCCACCTTTTCATTGCCGCTCCGGTATAAAGAATATTTTCAATTTACACCTGAAATCGGATTACAGCTGTCTCGCTGGGATGCCAGCGATAGTGCGGGTCAAAATCCGGGGACCCATACCAGCCGGAAACTGTACAGTCTGGGGGGGACGGTTTCGACTGAAGTGGAACGGATTTTCACGGTGGGCGGTCCCCGTGTGGACAGGATTCGCCACGTCATCAAGCCCGAAGTGACCTATCTGTATGTGCCGAATGTGTATCAGGGAGACCTGCCGGATTACGTTCCGCTCATCGAAGAGGAAAACGGCATCACCTATGGAATGACCCATGTGTTCACCGCCAGGCTTGCCGATGAAGAGGGAAAGGTTTCCTATCGCGAATTCCTGAGGATGAAGATCAGTCAGACCTACGATATCCTGGAGGCCAGGAGGGGATTGGAGCCCGCCGGCCCCGAACGGCGGCCCTTTGGCGTGATTGACCTTGAATGTGACGGGAATCCTTTTCGTTATCTGTCGCTCGAGGCCGATGCCCGGTTTGACGTTAACGACGGCGAGTGGAAAGAGGTCAATGCGGGATTCGATATGGAAGACTGGCGTGGCGATACCGGAACCATCGAATACCGGTATACCCAGGATTCCGTGGAAGAACTGAACCTCCGCTTCAAGGGCCGGGTGTCGGACAGGGTGGATCTCAGTTATGTACTGAGGCGGAACATACTGGACAAGCAATACCTCGAAACTACATACGGGCTCGATTACCATCGGCAGTGCTGGAGCGTGAACGCCAGTTATACCGATTCTTCCGATGATCGAAGCTTCATGCTTGTGTTCTCCCTCTATGGGCTTGGCAAGGTAGGAAAAATCTCCGGGGGATTTCCTGAATAATATGATGAAAACAAGTGATTTTTCCTTGACAAACGAAGCGTAATTTCATAACGTCCCTCTTTACGTTACAACAGCTATAATTGATATGGTGGGTTATGAAGACATACAGTGCAAAAAGTGAAGAAGTGACCAGAGAGTGGTACATAGTCAACGCAGAGGGCGTGGTGCTCGGGCGTCTGGCTGCGGAGATCGCGAAGCGATTGAGGGGGAAACACAAACCGATCTATACACCCCACGTGGATACCGGTGATTATGTGGTGGTGGTCAATGCCGAAAAGATCGCCCTCACGGGAAAGAAACTGACCGACAAAATGTATTACCGCCACAGCGGCTACCCGGGTGGTTTGAAGGAAACTTCAGCCCAGAAAATGCTGGAAAAGAAACCCGAAGATCTCTTGCGTCTGGCAGTTAAGGGAATGCTTCCCAAAAACAGTCTGGGAAGAAGCATGTTGAAGAAACTCAAAATCTACAGTGGTGGCGAGCATCCGCACGCAGCTCAAATGCCACAGACATGGGAGATGTAAACCGCTGAGGAGAGAAGTATGGCAGAAAAGACCTATTACGCAACAGGAAAAAGAAAGAACGCAATAGCCCGGGTATGGATGAAAGAAGGATCGGGAGTCATTACCGTCAACAAGAGGAACTTCGATGATTATTTTACCCGTGACATCTTGAAACGTCTTATCATGCAGCCCCTTGATATTACGGATAAGAAAAACAAGTTCGATTGTGATATCAATGTGCGGGGCGGCGGCATCTCGGGCCAGGCCGGCGCGATAAAACACGGCATATCGAAAGCACTGGTCGAATTCGATGAAGATCTCAAGACGACTCTCAAGAGGGCCGGCTTTCTGACAAGAGACTCCCGGGTCAAGGAACGTAAGAAATACGGTCAGCCCGGTGCCAGAAAAAGGTTCCAGTATTCGAAACGATAAGAGTAACAATGTGGGGGCTTTGGCCCCCTTTTTTTTGTACGGAGCAGAGCAATGGTGAGAGTGGGCATCTATGGAGGGAGCGGCTATACCGGCCAGGAACTTCTGCGCATCCTTGTGCGTCATCCCGGAGTGGAAATTACTGCCGTGACATCCCGTATGTACAAGGGTCAGGCGGTGGCGGACATCTATCCCGTTTTCAAGGGACTCACGGACCTGGCCTTCATCGATGCCACGCCCGCCGAAGTCGCCGCGCTGTCCGATATCGTCTTTCTTGCCCTTCCCCATGGTGAAGCCATGGCGGTAGTTCCCCATTTCTATGAGGCGGGGTCACGGATCATCGACCTCAGTGCCGATTTTCGTCTTCGCGATATGGAGGTATACACCGCCTGGTATGGAAAACACAGCTCGCCCGAATTTGTCGAACATGCCGTATTCGGGCTTCCCGAACTCTATCGAGAAGAGATCAAGGCCGCCCGATTGATTGCTAATCCGGGGTGTTACCCGACCAGCGTGATCCTGGGCTTGGCACCATTGGCAGCCGATGGTACCATCGATCTCTCCTCCATTGTCGCCGATTCAAAATCGGGAGTAAGCGGTGCCGGGCGCAATCTGAAGATCGGATCACTCTTTTGTGAAGTGAATGAAGGATTCAAGGCATACAGCATCGGCAGCCATCGCCACACCCCTGAAATGGAGCAGGAACTGGAGAGCATCGCCGGGAGTTCCGTCAAGGTTCTCTTTGTCCCTCATCTGCTCCCGGTCACCAGGGGAATCCTGAGCACCCTCTATGCGGGACTGACAAAGGTCATGTCAGAGACTGAACTTGTTGCACGCTACCGCGAATTCTATCGCCATGAACCCTTTGTGAGAATTTACGGAACCGGTTCCGTTCCCACCATCGCCGCTGTGCGAGGTTCAAATTACTGCGATATCGGTCTTGCCGTAGACGAAAAGACGGGACGGGTGATCGTCATCTCGGCGATCGATAATCTGATCAAGGGTGCCGCAGGACAGGCAGTGCAGAACATGAATCTAATGTGCGGCTTCGAAGAAACGGCCGGACTCAACCTGGTGTCGCTCTTCCCGTAATACGCACATGTCAACTTTGACTCTTCAGGCTGAATGGTAATGCCTGGATGAGTGCTGCTATTCAGGAGTTTGCAATGGGTTTACGGTTTTACAATACCCTCACAAAGAAAAAGGAAGACTTTGTCCCTCTCGAAGAGGGTAAGGTGGGAATGTACGTATGCGGAATCACGGCATACGATATCTGCCATATCGGTCATGCCCGTTCGGCGATTGTCTTTGATGTGATCTATAAATATCTGAAATACCGGGGCTATGCAGTTACCTATGTAAAGAATTTCACCGATGTTGACGATAAAATTATTGGAAGGGCGAAGGAGGAACGAACCGATATTGCCGAAATATCGGAGCGATACATTCAGGCACACAATCAGGATATGGATATGCTCAGTGTGGCGCGTCCGACCCTGACTCCAAAGGCGACGGAAAATATCAAGGGAATGATCCGCATAGTGAGTCAGCTTCTGGAAAAGGGACTTGCCTATGTCGTCGACGGTGATGTCTTTTTTTCCGTGGAGCAATTCAAGGGGTACGGCAAGCTTTCGGGACGGAATCTCGAGGATGCCATGGCGGGTGCCCGCATCGATATTGATGAAAAGAAGCGCAACCCCCTCGATTTTGTACTCTGGAAATCGAGCAAGGAGGGAGAGCCCTGGTGGGACAGCCCCTGGGGACGGGGACGGCCGGGATGGCACATCGAATGCTCCGTCATGAGCCAGCGCTATCTGGGTGAAACCTTCGATATACACGGCGGAGGAGAAGATTTGATTTTCCCCCACCACGAGAATGAAATTGCACAGTCCGAGGGCGCTTCGGGCAAACTCTTTGCGCGTTACTGGCTCCATAACGGATTTATCAGGGTAAACAGTGAAAAGATGTCCAAATCCCTGGGGAATTTCTTTACCATCCAGGATGTATTGCAACTCTATCATCCCGAAGTGGTGAGACTCTTCGTGCTTCAGAGCCACTATAAAAGTTATATCGATTTTGCCGATGAATCTCTTGCCGATGCGCGTGCCGGCATGGAACGATTCTACGAAATGCTGCAGAAGATAAAGGAACATCTTGCCGGAACCGACGATTATTCGGATATCTCCGCGAAAGATCTTTCAGGGGATGCTGCGGCTGTATGGGAAAAGCTCGAGGCGCTGCCCCATCGATTTGTCGAAGCCATGGATGATGACATCAATACGGCTCGAGCCATCGGCTACATATTCGATGCCGTCCGTGTCATGAACAGTTATATTGCCGACAGGAACTTTACTCCCACGCCGGAGGCCCGCTTCCTGCTGAATGAAGCCCGGGTGATCATGAGGAGCGTGGGGAAGGTACTGGGATTGTTTCTTGAAGACCCCGATGAGTATTTCGAGAGAGACCGGACGAGAGAAGTCCGCAAGAAAGGGCTGAACACGGAAGAAATAGAACAGCTCATCGGAGAGCGCCGGGATGCACGGCAGACGAAGAACTGGAAGAAAGCAGATGAAATAAGGGATCTTCTGGCACAAAAGGGCGTTGTGCTCAAGGATACACCCACCACAACAACCTGGAAAATCGGGTAAGTCTGTCCCATCGGTGGTGCCGTGTACCGATGCACCCATCCCACCACCCGCGATACCAAGGGAATAGAAAACCCGGGTCCTGTGATCCGGGACAAAGGCGATTCGATCAACGGTGTGACGGGATTGATTGCCCGATTCCACTCCGGTATCGGAGATTTTATTGACCTCCTCACCGGGGCCGGACCGGTGCCAGCCCCGCGCGATTCACAATCAATGGGGTTACCGTGAGCACCGCTGGTGGGGTGACTGCGTCCGGCTCGTCAATCCTGGGGCTGGTAAGTCCTTTTTGGGGGAAGCGGGGAATGATTCCTGAAAGGGAACCCACATTCCTCAGTCGTCCAGTATAATGGCGATATCCGTTATCTCGATCTGCCTGACGCCGCCGGGGGTCTTGACGGTGACCTCGTCACCGATTTCCTTGCCGATCAGTGCCTTTCCGATGGGGGATGTGACGGAAATCTTGTTATTCGTGGCATCCGATTCAAAGGGGCCTACCAGTTGATAGGTCGTTACATCGCCCGTTTCGACATCTTCGAAGGTGACCGTCGATCCGAAGACGACCCGTTCATCGGTCAGATCCCTTGGATCGATGATTTCCGATGTGGCCAGGTTGTTTTCTATCTCCTGGATCTTTCCCTGGATGAAGGACTGCCGTTCCTTTGCCGCCGCATACTCTGCATTTTCCGAGATGTCACCGTGGGCTCGGGCCTCTTCGATATCCCGTACGTTTTCCGGCACCTCCACCGTTTTCAGGCGGTCCAGGTCCTTTTTCAGTTTTTGAAATCCCCTTTTCGTTATAGGAATCTTTCCCATGACGTGGGTTTCCTCCCTCCCTACGAAATAAAAAACCATATGACCGGACAGACGCCCGGCCATATGGATGTTCAACCTGTAAAGATACGTACGCTGTTATTATGTGCCTGTCCTGCGATGTTTCTCCTTTTCCGCATCGCTGCGAGCCATCGGTGGGTCACATACTTCGTATTATCGGACCCGGCATCCCGGAACAGCTCTTCTTAACAGGCAGGCTATTCATATATCTTCTCATCGGCCGCATCGGCCTCTTCCGCGTCGACCTCATAGTTACGGGCCTGGAGGGCCGCTTTTTTCATGAGAAATTCGCGGTACCATTCATGGGCCACGATCATCGACATGAACTCGCTAGTCCCTGTCCAGATTGAGGCGAGTCGCACATCTCGATAGATCCGTTCTATGGGGAAGATATTGGTGTACCCGATACCTCCCACGACCTGCATGGCATTGTGGACCGCCTTCTGACAGGCCTCGGTGATGAACTTCTTGCTTTCCGACACCATGCGGCGGATTTCATGCATGTCAATGCCTTCGTCCACGGCACGTGCAGTGGTATATCCTATTGAACGGGCGGCGTCAAGAAGCATCACGGCATCGGCAATCTGAAAACTAACTCCTTCAAACTGGGCGATAATCTGTCCGAATGCCTTCCGTCGTGCGGTGTAATTCGTCGCGATCTCCAGCGCCGGCCGGGCGGCGCCGATGGTCATGACGGCTGTTCCCAGGCGTTCCGGGATCATCATGGTATTGAAGACAGGGTAGGCCCCGTGAATCTCACCGATAACGTTTTCCTTCGGCACCTTTACGTCCTTGAAGACGATCCGTGCCGTCCCGCCGCCCCGGCATCCCATGAGTCCATAGAGGTATTTCGTTTCGACACCGGGACCGCGGTCGACGATAAAGGCCGTCAGAGTTTTCTGCGATTTCACGCCGGGATCGAAATTGGTGCGGGCATAGACGAGAAAGAAATCCGCCCCTTCGCCTCCCACGATAAATCGTTTCTGGCCGTTCAGGAGAAAGTAGTCTCCCTTGTCTTCCGCCTTCGTGGTGGCGCCGAAGAAATCCGATCCCCCCCGCGGCTCCGTCAGGCATTCGGCCGCGAAGAGGTCTCCCCTGAGCAGGGGTTTGACATACTTTTCTTTCTGTTCATCCGTACCGTGCTGGACGATGGCGTCACAGACCAGTTCCGCCCCGACGCCGAACACGCAGGCAAACTCATATCCCAGTGTTCCGATTTCCTCCATGACGGTGCAGGTGGTGACCCAATCCATGTCCCTGCCGCCCCACTTTTTCGGGTAGCGGCATCCCAGGAGGTTTCTCCGTCCGGCTTCCTGGAGGAATTCCCTGGGAAAACGGATTACATCCTTGTCCATGTCAAGGATCATCTGACGGGGAACCCATTTGACCAGATCGCGTGCTTCGTCACGTATCTTCCGCTGCTCTTCATTCAGTAAGTGGTCAAACATGTGTTGCTCCTTTCTTACGGTATTTCCGAGCTCATTCACTCACCGGGAATGATGCCGAATTGACAGTAGGTACGGGTAAAACAAGATAGTGCAATGAACAAAGTAACCTATCAATTTATCGTCATGATGTAAAGGACAAGCTTATCTCGAACCGAGCTGCGGGGGTATCGCGGCACCGCCAGAACCCGGAATGTTTTGCTTGAATATTGAGAGCCCTTTTGTTATCACACCTCGAGGGCATCCAATCCGAATGATATCGAATATATTGCGATGAGGGAGACCGTAGAGTCAATGCTCAGATCGATCAGAGAAAGTCCGCTTTTTCATATTGTCAATCCCCGAAGCATCGCTTTTTTGGGTGCGTCGAACAACACATCGGCCATGGGAACCACACTCCTGAACTCCCTCCTGGTGCTGGGATACGAAGGAGCCGTCTATCCGGTCCATCCCAGAGAGACCGAGGTCCAGGGACTCAAAGCCTATGAAACGGTGGACAATCTTCCCGCGGTTCCCGACCTGGCTGTACTGGTCCTGCCCACGGAAATCGTCTGCGAGAAACTCGACGAGTGCGGTCGGAAGGGAATCAGGCATGCCATTGTGGTATCCGGCGGCTTCAAGGAATCAGGCGTTGAGGAGGGCCGTCGCCGGCAGGAACAACTTGCCGAGACCGCGGCGCGCCACGGAATACGTTTTATAGGACCCAATTGTATCGGTGTTGCCAACCCGCACCTGAAACTCAATACCACCTTCATGCGCTATGAAGGCAAGCCCGGCTTTATCGGTATGGCGTCCCAGAGCGGAAGTTTCGTCACTCAGATGTTTAATTATCTTGACCAGTACGGCCTTGGCTTCAGTACCGCCTTCAGCGTGGGAAACGAAGCGAACATCGATATCGTGGACTGCATGGAGTATCTGGGGGCCTGCCCGCACACGAAGGTCATCGCCCTCTATATCGAAGGCATCCGGCGCGGGAGACAATTCATCGAGGCGGCCCGCTCCATTGTTCCCCGAAAACCGATCGTGGCCTATTACGTCGGTGGGTCGGACACGGGGAGACAGGCCGGTTTCTCGCACACCGGGGCGATGGCCGGACCCGACTCCCTCTATGACGGCATGTTCCGTCAGGGCGGGATCATCAGGGCCCGTTCAATGACGGAACTCTTCGATTTTTGCTCTCTCTTGGGTAACGTGCCCGGACCGACAGGGCGCAATCTGGTGATACAGACCCATTCCGGCGGACCGGGCGCCGAGGCCGCCGATGTCTGCGGACGTATGGGGCTTCACCTGGCGGAACTTTCGGAGAGGACCGTTGGAGCCCTGGGCTCCTTTATTCCCCACACGGGCAGCATCAAGAATCCCGTCGATGTGACCTTCAGCAAGAATCCCCTCGATTTCTTCGACGGTATTCCCCGGGTGCTTCTCGAGGAGGACCATGCCGATATCCTGCTCATGTACCTCCTCATGCCCACGGAATCGGTGGAACGGACACTGGCGCGACTGGGTGTGCCGAAAGAGGATATAGACAGGGAGAGTGGAGCATTCATCAACCGCCTCTGCGATGGCATTGAACGGTTCCTGGAGGAATACAAAAAACCGATTGTCGGTTACACCTACCGCAGTTTCAATGACGATTTCGTTCAGGGGCTGCTCGCCCGTGGAATACCTGTCTACCCGGGTCCCGAACGTGCCGTTCGAGCGATTGAAGCCCTTGTCCGTTATTACGAGATACGAAAGAGAATGAACACGACGGGAGACTGATTCTTCCGCTTCCCCGTCGCCGGACTGATGCTGCCGTATCCGTCGTCCCGCGGCCGGAGCATGCTGTGAGGGGATGAACTCTCGTTGTGACCGAAGAAGGAATCAAAGGAATGACCATTTCTTTTCCAGGCGGCCACTGCATCTATTTCGACAATCCCGCCACATCCTTTCCGAAACCGCCCACCGTGATCGACGCGGTCCTGCACTATATGACCGGGGTCGGCGGCAATCCGGGACGGTCGGGCCATCTACTCTCCATGGCGGCCGCGGAAATCGTGCAGTCCACCCGTGAGGCGATTGCCGGACTCTTCCATGTCGACAATCCCCGGCAGGTGATATTCTGCTCAAACGCCACCGATGCCCTGTACCTCGCGATTCAGGGAGTCATTCGTGAGGGGGATCATGTCATTACCACATCGATGGAGCATAACAGCACCCTGCGTCCCCTCGTCGAACTGGAGCAGCGGGAGCGGATGACCCTCTCCGTCGCCCGGTGCACCCGCGAGGGCGTCGTTGATGTGCCGGCCCTCCTGAAGACGATTACGCCTGAAACCCGCGTCATGGTGGTGAATCATGCCTCCAATGTAAACGGGACGGTGCAGCCGCTCCGTGAAATAGGCGCCCTCTGCCGGGAACGCGGCATCATCCTCGTTGCCGATTGCGCCCAGTCGGCGGGTGTGATCGATATCGACATGAAGGCCGACGGTGTGGACCTCCTCGCCTTCTCGGGGCACAAGGGGCTTTACGGTCCTACCGGGACGGGAGGGCTCGTGATTGCCGACGATTTCGATGAAACCTTCCTGAAGCCCCTCAAATACGGGGGGACGGGGAGTTATTCCGACAAACCCCTGCAGCCGCCCTTTCTGCCGGACCGCTTCGAAAGCGGTACCCTGAATGTGGCCGGCATCAGCGGCCTCGCCGCGGGAGTCGCCCATATTACCGCCGTCCCCGGCGGTCTTGAAGGCATCCGGCGCCACAAGGCAAAACTGGTCGGGTATTTCCTTCAGCGCGCCCTTCAGGAGGTCGAAGGGCTTGTGACATACGCACCGGAACCACTGATAGAAACGGGTGTCCTCTCCTTCAATATACGCCGAAAGGCGCCGTCGGCGGTGGCGAAGCTTCTGGGTGACGAGTACGGTATCATGTGCCGTTCGGGAATGCACTGTGCGCCGCTGGCGCACCAGACCATGGCGACCTTTCCTCATGGAACGGTCCGCTTCGGATTCGGCCTGTTCAATACAGAGGAAGAGATAGACCGTGCCGTCGACGCCCTGCGCGACATCGCCGGCCGGACGATATAGCCGCGGTACCAGGCCCGGCGTCCTTCAGGGGCGCCTGCTACCGGTCCCCGTCCACGATTCCCCTCCGCAACGGTTCTGTCACGCATTGTCATCGTATCTCCTCGTTCCGAAACTGGACCCTTGATAGCTTCGTAAAAAGTCGGGGAGGCTGTCATTGCGAGGAGCGGAGCGACGCGGCAATCGATGTATTTCAAGTACTCACGAACAAAGAGATTGCTTCACTTCCTTCGCAATGACCGGTTCTTTAACTTTTTGCGAGTACGTCAAAGTTTGGTTGTCAAACGGTGCCTCATCGATTAAAAGAGTGTGAAGAGCGACAGGAGCAGAAAGGATTTATTGTGCTGCACGGTGCAATGTTCCTCGAAAGTCCTTCGCCATTTTGTGTAACGTTTTAAATGATACGGCGGCCACCGAGATCTACGCGTTGAAATATGCAGGTCCCTTTGTCAGGACGGGCGCCCATGGAATTTCATCTTCCACATCCAAGCCCTGATGCCGATGTTCCCCTGCATCGTCTGGGTGCACTTCTACGGGGACTGGCACCACAAGCCGTTCACTTACCAGCGCGGCGGCAAGGGCCACTGCCCTGCCAGCCTTCTGACGGACCGACCCCGACGGCTCAGCCAGGGCAATGGCCGTCAGTGGAAGCAGTTGTCCCCGGTCGGACCTGTCATGATGCAGTTTGAGGCGTTGCGCCATCTTCAAGCGCTGCGCCTGCGTGAGTCCGTTCACCCGTTCG
>CAYTUH010000036.1:10573-12174 GCA_964441165.1 uncultured Syntrophaceae bacterium | reverse complement strand
ATCTGTGCCATCAGTATAACTAGTATAATTCATTGAAATTATTTAAAATAAACTATTCCAACAACGATATAATTTTGTAAAGAATACCGACACTTTTTGTGACTTCAAAGAAGCCAAACATGCGGAAAATTTTGTAATCATTGCATAAGAGCCGAATTTCGAATTTGTAAAGAATCCCGACAGTTTTATGGGAGATCTATCTTTTAATGGATTTGGGAGATAAGCTGCGTCATTTAGAATGGCAATCATCATGCATATAAAGCATAGGATTATAATTGGTTACAGCTGTGTCAGTTACTATTTCTCGCCTATATCACGATACAGCGTGATGATAGTACCCTTGTAAAAAATATCGACAGTTTTATATAAGGGTGAAAATTCAGGTGTGAAGACTTCCATTGGTAATAATCGATTTTCTCTTTAAATGATTTTAAGCAGTTGTAGGTAAAAGCGTCATTCTTCCTTCCGGCACGAAAATATTTTTTCAACACAGGCATTGGCAAATTAATGTCACACCCTTCCCTGAGATGCCAACCCCATAAAAAAGGTTTGACTTTCCCATTTCAGGGGAGTAGAAAATTACACATATCAAGAATGTGCCTCTGCACGATGGAACGTGGTTTAAGCAGATGTTTCTGTGCGCGGCGGAACGTATATTAAAAATACGCCACCTGCGAAAGCGGAATTGTGAAATCATGCAGGAAAAAAAGGTGATTACAGCACCCATTATATTTTTTGTTGTGACTATTGCACTTCTTCTGTCAATCGTCATTCCCGGTTATTCCCACGCCAAAATGAAGCCTCTCAGTCAGGATGTCATCATAAGCTGGTCACCGGAACCGGCGCCGTGGTTCGAGATATGCTGGGATAAATGCCGCTGCAGTTTTCTGAGTAAACCATGGTTCGATGTTAATATCTGCCCCTACGACGATGAGATCATTCCCGTGGAAGCGGACATGAGGGAGCGGCTGGTGTTATGGCCCCCCGTGTCGCCCTTTTTCATTGACAATCTTGACCGATCCTACGGGTGGTGTGACTGGGACGGCCTGGCCTGTCGCGGCGACCGCTTTTCAGGACCGAAGACGGAATACGGATGTATCGCCGTTGACCTGCACGCGGAAGAAATCTGGGCGGAAGGTGATACCGACGTGATCCTCCCCATCCAGGACGGTGGGGTATACAAGGACAGCCATGGAAACCCCTTTATCAAGATTTATTTCCCCGAACTGGCAAGCGGGACACTCAAAAGCTGGGAAGCGGAAATCATGATCGGGCAGACGCCGTCGGTTTCCCCTTACGAAACCTGTCCCTGTGACAGCATTTACTGTACCGGTACTGCAGGAAAGCCTGAGGAAAAACTGAATCCGTCAAAGACACTGGGCGTGGTTTCCATCTCTAACATGCGGCTTGACATACATGCCGGCGGCTGGGTCCAGATGTGGGTCCGCAAGGATGATATCGATCTTTCCTGGTTCAACAAGTGGCGTCACAATTGATACTGCGTGTGTCACCGTTGCGGGGAAGGACCCTCTTTTGGAGAATATAATATAACAGTACCCTTTACCCTTTGCGCCTCCTGGGAGGAGCGGGGGTTTTTATTT
>CAYTUH010000036.1:1260-10563 GCA_964441165.1 uncultured Syntrophaceae bacterium | reverse complement strand
AAGGCTTCACGAACGTCGTGATACAAACACAGGAGATATTATCGGGCAACGGGGCTTTTCACGCGACACATGACTCGCGTCGCAGGTCGTACTTTGAAGAAACGAAGTTGAAAGGAGATTGGACATTACTGCACTCGTCATCATAACCGGTCTTTTATTGTATGCGGTTTTCTACTTCTGTTACGGACTCATCCTTGAAAAAAAGGTGGTCGGGGGCTCAACGGCAGGACGCACGCCGGCTCAGCGCCTCTATGACGGATTCGATTACGTCCCCACCCGGAAGCAGGTGCTTTTCGGTCACCATTTCGCTTCCATCGCGGGAATTGCACCCATTGTGGGCCCGGCGCTGGCCCTCTGCTGGGGCTGGATTCCCGCACTTGCCTGGGTCTGGTTCGGCAACGTGTGCATCGGGGCGGTCCACGATTATCTCTCGCTGATGGTGTCCCTTCGATATGATGGGAAATCGATCCAGTATGTGGCATCGGATATTCTGGGCAAAAGGACGGGACGATCTGTGCATGCGGCGGCCTTCTGCCTGCTCGTTCTCCTCATAGCGATCCTTGCCGCCTTTCTTGGCAGGACATTTCAGCACAACCCGGCAATCGCGTCGACCTTCATATGGACCACCCTGTCGGCCGTCTTTCTCGGCGTCTTTCTTTACCGGATCAAGAGGGTGAGTCTTTTCCTGGCCACAGTGCTCGGCATCCTGATGCTGCTGGGGAGTATCTGGCTCGGTATCCTTTTCCCGGTCAGCGCCTCCTGTCAGACATGGCTGGCGGTCTTCTTTTTCTATCTGATCGTTGTGTCGGCACTTCCCGTACATACCATTCTTCAACCCCGTGACTACCTGAACTCATTCCTGCTCTATGCCGGACTGCTGGTCGGCTTTCTGGCCGCCGCAACCTCCTTGACAGACATGGTCATTCCCGCGTTCACCCAATTCTCGCCACCGCTGATTCACGGAAAGCCCACACCGCTGTGGCCCCTTTTGCCCGTCATCATTACAGGCGGGGCGCTCTCGGGGTTTCATTCACTGGTCAGTGCGGGGACATCATCGAAAGAGCTCTCGAAGGAAAGCGAGGGACTGCTGATCGGATACGGCGGCATGCTGGTCGAGGGATTCCTTGCAACGATCGTTGTGGTCTCAATTGGTGGATTCGGGCACCAGATCATTTCAAGTGCCGGCAATATCGCCGGTGCCGCCCTTTCACCGGACAGCGGGGATGGAGGGCTGTCCTTTGCATTCGTGCTCGAAGGAATGAACAGCACGGGGCTCGGCCTCTTCATCGAATCCTATACCCGCATGGTTGACTCGTCCCTGCTCGGGTTCATTCCCACTGCCTTTGTCAAGCTGATGGCGGGACTATGGGTTGCATCCTTTGCGATGACCGCAATGGACACGGCAAACCGTATCGGCCGATATTGTATCGAGGAAATGACACAGGCCCTCAGGAAAGCGTCACCCCTGACAGGGCGCATCCTTTCGAATCGATTCAATACCTCGCTCATTCCCGCGGCGCTGGGAATCTCTCTGGCCCTGTGGGGAGGCATGGACATGTTATGGTCCGCCTTCGGCGCGGCAAATCTGTGCATTGCCGTTTTCGTTCTCTTCACGGCAACTCTCTATCTCCGGCGGGGGTCAGAGTCCTCTGCATCCTCCCTGGTCTCCATCCCCGCCTGGCTGATGTGGATCACCGCAACGGCGGCGCTCCTCTGGTGCAGCGTCCTTACCGCACTGGAAGCGATCGGACGCATGACCCCGGAAGGATGGATCGCACCGGGCATCTTCATACTTCTTCTGATAATGAATGTGATTGTCCTGACGGATTACATCCTCGCCGGTAAAGGGGAAAGCACCGTTACGGAGCAATGAGAGAGGATCGCGGACAAAGGAGCGGCACCATCCGCTCCCCTTCCCCGGCCGTTTCGCCTCTTTCATATACATCTTCTGCACCACTCAAAAAAGGGCGGGGACACCGGGAAAGAAAATCAGAAATCCACACCCAAGCCTTTAATCTTCAACCGTTTGATATTAATGGTATTTTAAAAATATTTCTTTTACCTTGAAGACAGCTATCTAATTATATATACTGAACATCAAGTTAACGTACAGCTCTCTCACAAGAGCCCTTTTTTCCGATTTTTTGCAACAAGGAAGGAGGTTTAACCGTATGGATATGATGACGGGAGATATGCTCAGATCCCTGGTACAGGAACAGGTGGGAATTTGTGTTTCCATGTACATGCCCACGATTCAGAAAGGAACGGAAACACAACAGAACCAGATCCGATATAAAAATCTCCTGCGTAAAGCTGAAGAGTACCTCATGACGAGGGATTTACGGCCGTCAGAAATAAGGGATCTGATGTCGCCGGCACAGGAACTACTGGGAGACGTCCCCTTTTGGAAGAATCAAAAGAACGGACTCGCCATGTTCATTTCCCCTAACATATTTGAATATTATCGTATTCCCCAGCGATTTGAAGAACTGGTCGTCGTCAGCGATCGGTTTCATCTGAAGCCACTGATCCCGATTCTGGGAAACATGATCGATCTGTATATCCTTGCCATAAGTCAGAACAGCGTGAGGCTCTTTGAATGCACCCCATACACGGTAACTCAAAGGGAACTTGAAGGCGTCCCGCAGAACATAGACGAAGCCCTGAATCTTGACACCTATCAGAAACGACTGCAGCTCCATACCGGATCGGAGGACACAAAGGCCAATATCCTTCAGTATTTCAAGATTGTCGACCGGGGGCTGAAAGAGATCCTTCGCGACAAAAAGGTACCCCTCCTTTTTGCAGGCGTCGACTATCTCTTCCCGATCTACAGGGAAGTAAACTCATATCCCCATCTTGCCGATACGGCAATTACGGGGAACCCCGAGGATCTGAGCGGAGATGAACTGCTTGAACAGGCAAGGCCGATTATCGACTCACTCCTCGAAAAGAAAAGAATGGACGCCATTGCCCTTTACAAGCAAAATGCCGGCACCGGCCTTGCATCGGATGATCTGCAGGAAATTGTCGCGGCAGCCTGCCACGGTCGTTCAGGCGTTTTGTTTATCACGGTGGACAAGCAGCAATGGGGGACCTTCGATCCTGCCACCAGTAAAGTTTACCTGAGTGAATTTGAAAGACCGGGCTACGAAGACCTTCTCGACCTTGCCGCCATCCAGACTCATCTCAACGGTGGAACGGTTTACTCCATCAATCCAAACGAGATGCCCGTCACGACATCGCTTGCGGCAATCTTTCGGTATTGATTGCAGGCAGCTGATACGCCACAGACAGGAGCCGGGGCCGGCAGGCCCCGGCTTTTCCTTTACTCCATAAAACCCTGTCATAATTCACCATCCTTCGCACCACGAAAAGAGTTTATTTTTTCACAAAAAATATGTTGCACAATTTTGTCTTACAGGGCAATATGCGTGGTTAATTTGACAGCCCCGTACTCACGGGGATGCAAAACCGGGTGTAACCAACAAGAATCGTTTTTCACTACCATCACATCAAAAAGGAGTACCCTGACAATGAATATCCAGGAAATCCCACTGAATGAACTCAATGCGAAAAATTTCATCAATGAAAAAGCCGAAGAAATTTCATCAATTGTCGGCGAGGGCGTCGCCATAAACGCATTGTCGGGCGGTGTCGACTCGGCAGTCGTCACCATGCTCGCGCACAAGGCACTGGGGACACGGCTGAAATCCTATTTCATCGATACGGGACTGATGCGCCAGGACGAACCCCGGCAAATTGTCGATTGGTTCAAGGACCTGGGAATCGTTGTCGAAATCATCGATGCACAGGACCAGTTCTTCGGCGCACTCAAGGGAAAGACGGATCCGGAAGAAAAACGGGAAGCCATCACGCAGACCTTCTACAAGGATGTGTTCGGAAAGCTTGTAAAAGAGAGCGGCGCAAAATACCTCCTCCAGGGAACCAACTACACGGATGTAGAAGAAACGGTGGCAGGAATCAAGCGGCAGCACAATATCCTGGAACAGCTGGGAATCGATCCTGAAGAGCGCTACGGATACAAGGTCCTGGAACCGCTGATTCAGCTGCGGAAAGTGGCAATACGGGAAGTGGGAAAAGAGTCGGGACTTCCCGAAGAGATTTACAAGAGACCCCCCTTCCCCGGTCCGGCCCTGGCGGCACGTGTGATCGGTGAAGTAACACCCGAAAGAGTTGCCACGGAACGACATGCCACAAAGATCGTCGAAGATGAATTGAAAGACAGCGGTGCCTTTCAATACCTGGCGATCCTTCACGAAGACAGGGTAACGGGAATGCGGGACGGCAGGCGGGATTTCGGCCTCCAGATCGAAATCCGATGCTGGGAAAGTGAAGATGCAAAAACGGCGGTCCCGACGAGGCTTCCCTATGAAACACTCGAAAAGATGGCCGACAGGATGACGGCGGAGGTACCGGGGGTGGTGAGCGTCACTTATAACATTACCAAAAAACCCACCTCGACAATCGAGCCGATTTAATCGCAGGGGGAAGGAAATAACCGGGTGATTCATCACCGTTTCGCCCGACAAAAAAAGGAGCATAGGAGGAAAAAGAATGGGAAAGGAACTTTTTACAATTCAGGATTCAACTGCCAATCCGGCGCCCCTCGGACTGATGGGGTTCGGCATGACGACGGTGCTGCTCAACATTCACAACGCCGGCTTCACCTCACTCGATTCGATGATCCTTGCCATGGGCATCTTTTACGGCGGTCTCGCACAGGTGATTGCCGGCATCATGGAATGGAAAAAGAACAATACCTTCGGGACAACAGCCTTTACGTCATACGGTCTTTTCTGGTTGACCCTTGTCTTTTTACTGTTTATCCCCAAGTACGGATGGTGGGACGGTCCTACGAGCGGTGCCATGGCCGTCTATCTTTTCATGTGGGGGCTCTTTACGTTCTTCATGTTCATCGGCACGCTGAGATTGAACAGAGCACTGCAGTTTGTCTTTCTTTCCCTGGCGATTCTCTTTTTTCTGCTCGCCTGGGGCGATGCGTCAGGAAGCACGGCCATAAAACACCTGGCCGGATACGAAGGAATTATCTGCGGATTTTCGGCAATTTATGCTGCAATGGCCCAGGTCTGGAATGAAGTGTACGGCAAAACCGTACTCCCGATCGGACCGATGTCATAATATCTTCGATGAGGGGAGACGGGACTGAAACGGTCCCGTCTCTCATTCTTCCGGCACTCACGACTTGTCAACAAGCATGCCCAGGGAGCGGCTCCCCCGCAACGGGAGACCGTTTTCGGCGGCATTCCTTTCGCGCGCACCGGCACCGTCGGTGCTCCGCACGCATCTCTCTGCATGGACAGCGTCTCCGGACCCTCCTCTCCCACATTATAAAAAGCTGGGAAAAAAAAGCCTGAGATGGTAGAAAATCCTAAAAATTCCGAAGATACGAATCATGGATCCTCAGAAACGTAAAATAGCCGTTGCCCTCCTCTCAGTGGTATCGAACAGCGCTCTCGTTATCCTCAAGCTCATGGTCGGCATCATGACGGGGGCCGTCTCCATCATATCGGAAGCCATTCATTCCGGCATCGATCTTCTGGCGGCGCTGATTGCCCTTTTTTCCGTCAGGACTGCAAGCAAGCCGGCGGACGAGACCCACCCTTTCGGACACGGCAAGGTTGAAAACATCTCCGGCACCGTTGAAGCATTGCTCATATTTGTCGCCGCGGGGTGGATCATCTATGAAGCCATAGACAAACTCCTTCATCCTGAGCCGATCATGACGATAGGATGGGGTATCGCCATCATGCTCCTTTCATCGGCGGTAAACCTGATCGTCTCCCACTACCTCTTTAAAGTAGGCCGCGAAACCGATTCAATCGCCCTCCAGGCCGATGCCTGGCATCTGAGAACGGATGTCTATACGTCAGCGGGGGTCATGGGGGCGCTGCTGGTTATCTGGGCGGGAGGCCTCTTTGTGCCCGCCGCCCGCCTGAACTGGATCGACCCCGCGGCGGCCTTCGTCGTCGCACTCCTGATTATCCGTGCGGCCTACCGCCTGACCATTCACTCGGCCCGTGATTTAATGGATGCGCCCTTGCCCTCGGATGAAGAAAAGATCATCAAAGGACTTATCGCCGACATGTATCCCGATCTCCACGGATTTCACAAGCTGCGCACCAGAAAAGCGGGAAGCAACCGATTCATCGAGTTTCACATAAAAGTAGACCCCGCAATGACCGTCGAAGAATCCCACAATCTCGCCCACAGAGTAGGCGACATCATCGAAGAACATTTCAACGGGTCACACGTCACCATACACACGGAACCCTGCGACGGTCACTGTGACCGGGACTGCACCAGCGGGTGCCTCCTTTCGGAAGACCAGCCAGAGAAAAACAGGAAAAAGCCCCGCTGAAAGACAACACGGATATGCCGGCGGGTGCGGCGTAACCAGGAAAAAAGATATTTTCACTGAAAGGAACTGCTGAAGGTGAATCATCGGGAAATTTCGGGAATCATCGTCGACGTCACGGAAGGGGAGATGTTTTCCGGCACCCTCATCGTGGAAGACGGAAGGATCGTTGACAGGACGCGGACGGACGGATTTTCCGACCGTTTCATTGTTCCGGGATTTGTCGATTCCCACGTCCACATCGAAAGCTCCATGCTGCCTCCCTCGGAATTTGCCCGCGCGGCCGTCATTCACGGGACCGTGGCCACCGTGTCGGACCCCCATGAAATTGCCAATGTGCTCGGAATGGAGGGACTTCGCTACATGATCGAAAACGGTGAAACCGTGCCGATGAAGTTTTATTTCAGCGCGCCGTCATGCGTGCCGGCATCACCCTTTGAAACATCGGGGGCAGTCCTCGACGGTGCCGATGTGAATGCGCTTCTTGAAATACCTGAGATTCGCTACCTGGGAGAGGTCATGAACTACCCCGGTGTAATCAACAGAGACTCGGAGGTGATCGGAAAAATTCACGCCGCTCTGCAGCGAGGGAAACCGGCGGACGGTCATGCTCCGGGGCTGCGTGGAAGGGAACTTTCCGCATACGCTGCAGCAGGAATATCGACGAATCATGAGTGCCTCTCACCCGATGAAGTGCGCGAGGATATACGGAACGGCATCACGGTACAAATCCGAGAGGGATCGGCGGCAGGCATATTTTCCGAATGTCTCCCCATCCTTGACGAGTGCTTCGCCGACTGCATGTTCTGCAGCGACGACAAGCATCCCGACGATCTTCTGAAAGGACATATCAACGACATGGTGAAACGCGCCTGTCGATACGGAATCAATCCTTTGAAAGTCCTCAGAATGGCCACCGTCAATCCCGTACACCATTACGGTCTCGATGTGGGGTTGCTCCGCCCGGGGGACAGCGCCGATTTCCTGGTGGTAGACAACCTCTCCGACTTCACTATCCTGGAAACCCATATCAGAGGGGAAGTGGTGGCGCGGCACGGCACAGCGCTCTTTCCCCACCGGCCGCCGCCGATCGTCAACAGGTTCAACGCGCAAAAGACAACTCCCGCCGATTTTGCCCTCCCCTGCCGGGGCAACAGGGTGAACGTGATCGGCATCACGGACGGTCAGATCATCACCAGCCGGTTAATCGAAGCACCGACGGTGCATGAAGAGTGCGTCGTATCCGACATCGGGCGGGACATCCTCAAGATAGCGGTAATCAACCGGTACGACACGGCACCGCCGTCGGTCGGCTTCGTGAAACACTTCGGTCTGAAAAAGGGGGCCGTCGCATCGACGGTGGCCCATGATTCGCATAACATCGTGGCGGTGGGCGTCACCGACGCCGACATCGCCCGGGCCGTCAACCTGCTTGTCGACGCGAGAGGCGGCATCGCCGCCGTCTCCGAAGAGACCGAAGCGGTACTCCCCCTGCCCGTGGCGGGACTCATGTCGGACAGAGATTACCTCACCGTGGCGGAAACATACACAGGGCTGGACCGAATGGTGAAATCGATGGGCTCGACGCTGAGGGCGCCCTTCATGACCCTCTCATTCATGGCACTCTCCGTCGTTCCCGCACTCAAACTGACCGACAGGGGCCTTTTCAACGGCGAAACCTTTGCATACATCGATTTGTTTCAATCCTGAGAAAGGAGGAGAGATCAATGAATACTCCCCGGAACAGGCTGGCCAGGGAACAGAGTCCCTACCTGCGGCAGCACGCGGACAATCCCGTCGACTGGTATCCCTGGAATGACGAAGCCTTCGAAAAGGCACTGAGGGAAGACAAACCGGTCTTTCTCTCCATCGGCTATTCCACCTGCCACTGGTGTCATGTCATGGCCCATGAATCCTTCGAGGACTCCCGTGTGGCGCGGATGATGAACGATGCCTTCGTCTGCGTCAAGGTCGATCGGGAGGAACGACCCGACATCGACAAAATCTACATGACGGTCTGCCAGATGATGACGGGCGGCGGCGGCTGGCCCCTTACGATCATCATGACACCCGACAAGCGTCCCTTTTACGCCGCCACGTACATTCCCAGGGAACGGCGATTCAACCGGCCGGGGATGATGGATCTGATACCGCGTATCGCTCATCTCTGGCGGATGAAACGCGACGACATCGATGCATCGTCAGCCCGCATCGCCGATCTCCTGCGTGGCCATGGGGACACCACTCCCGGTGATGAACCCGGGGAGAAGCTTCTCACGACGGCCTTCGACCGGATGAGCCTCCTTTTCGACGAACGGCACGGGGGATTCGGCAGTGCGCCGAAGTTCCCGTCACCGCACAACATACTCTTCCTGCTGCGGTACTGGCGACGGACCGGCACGGCACGGGCACTTTCGATGGCGGAACAGACGCTCCTCTCCATGCGCAGGGGGGGCATATACGATCACGTGGGCTTCGGCTTCCACCGCTACGCTACCGACGAAAGCTGGACGGTGCCGCATTTCGAAAAGATGCTCTACGATCAGGCGATGCTCGCCATGGCCTACACCGAGGCCTTTCAGGCGACGGGGAATGATTTCTACGGAACGACGGCCCGTGAAATTCTCCACTACGTCATGCGCGACATGACGGCTCCGGAGGGAGGATTCTATTCCGCGGAAGATGCCGACAGCGAAGGCGAAGAGGGAAAGTTCTACCTCTGGAACAGGGAAGAACTCGGCAATGTCCTGACCGGAAAAGAACTTGATTTCCTGGAAAGGGAATTCAATCTCCGTGAAGAAGGAAATTTCAGGGACGAGGCGACGGGAAAGAAAAATGGGCGGAACATCCTGCACATGACGGAACCGCCTGCCCTTCCGGTAGCACCATCGCCGACAACGGAA
>CAYTUH010000036.1:0-1250 GCA_964441165.1 uncultured Syntrophaceae bacterium | reverse complement strand
CTGCCAGGGATGAAAGTGGGGCTGGGAAAAGTAATGTTGCTCAGGTTTTGCGCAGCGGACTTTTTGCAAACAACGATGTGCTGGCTGCTGCCTTGTCTTCGGCTGGGGATGCGGCGCAAGATCTTTGCCGAGAGAGAGACGCGCGTTCATCCCCACAAGGACGACAAGATTCTGACGGACTGGAACGGTCTCATGATTGCCGCATTCGCCCGGGCGGCCAGGGTCTTCGGTGAGCCGCGATTCGAACGATCCGCCGTGAAGGCGTCAGCCTTTCTCTTCCGTGCGCTGCGCGACGGAACGGGACGGCTCCTGCATCGATACCGCGACGGCGATGCCGGCATCAGGGCACACCTGGACGACTATGCCTTTCTCATATGGGGCTTGCTCGAGCTTTATGAAACGACCTATGATACGGAGTATCTCTCCCGGGCTCAAACCCTTCAGGAAGAACAGATACGCCATTTCTGGGATGACGGGGATGGAGGTTTTTTCTTTACCGCCGGTGACGGGGAATCTCTGCTCTTCAGGGTGAAAGACGCCTATGACGGCGCCATCCCCTCGGGCAATTCCGTTGCCTTTCATAATCTGACCCGGCTCAGCCTTATGACGGGCAGGCACGACTACCTGGAAAAGGCTTTTACCCTCTCTGGGACATTCTCGAAAGAAACAGCAAAATCCCCCACAGCCTTCACACATTTTCTCACGGCCCTCGACCTGGCCATGGGACCTTCCTTCGAAGTGGTGGTGACGGGGATCCCCGGTGCCGTCGACACGAAAGAGTTCCTTACAACGCTCAGGTCACGGTTCATTCCAAATGCGGTGGTCCTTTTCAAACCCCGGGACGAGACGTCGTCCAGATTGGCGGGAATCGCTCCCTTTACACAAGATATCGCTTGCATTAACGATAAGGCGACGGCATATGTGTGTAGTGGTGGAGCCTGCCGGCTCCCCACGAACGATGCTGCTGAAATGATCGGTTTTCTCGATGCCGCCCGGTGATGCCCTGCCGGAAGAGGAGACGTAAAGGAGAAGGATAATGGATATATTCTCGACGTGGATAGATTCGGCAACATTCACATGGGTCGTCATTCCTCTCCTTATCTTTGTCGCTCGCGTCGTCGACGTCACCCTCGGCACGGTAAGAATCATATACATTTCCAGGGGAATGAAACTGCTGGCCCCCCTCTTCGGTTTCTTTGAAATCCTGATCTGGCTTGTCGCCATCACCCAGATCATGCAGAATCTCACCA
>CAYTUH010000035.1:6956-12182 GCA_964441165.1 uncultured Syntrophaceae bacterium | reverse complement strand
ATCCTCGGTAAAGCGAGAGCCCTTTTCCCGGATGAGTCGGACGCAGTTGTCCACCGTTTCCGGACAGCAGAGCTCGCCTTTCCTGCCTTCGATTTCTTCGAGAGTCCGGTCGGTCTGAAAGGCGGGACGGTAAGGGCGGTCCGACGACATGGCTTCGACCACATCTGCCACGGCGATGATCTTGGAGCCCAGGAGTATCTCGTTTTCTCTGAGCCCCTGGGGATAGCCTGAACCGTCGAGGCGTTCGTGATGCTGAAGGACCATGTCGGCTATGAGCCAGGGGAACTCGATGTCTTTCAGAAATTTGTAGCCTGCTTCGGTATGGGTGGTGACCACGTCAAACTCGGCCGGAGAAATTTTCTCCGGTTTGTTGAGGATTTCGGGGGGGACGACAATCTTTCCGATATCGTGGACCAGCGCGGCCAGTCCTATCCCCTTGACGGCATCTTCCGACAGTCCCGACTCCTGGGCAATTGCCACGGCGAGCTCGGCGACCCGCTTCTGGTGCCCCGCCGTAAAGGGGTCACGTATTTCCACGATTGATGCCAGCGCATTGACGGTCTTCTGGAGGATGGACATTATTTTCTTGATCCCCTCGCTATATTCCTTCGCCGCGCCGTGACGATAGAGGGCCATTTCGATATTGCTGTGCAGTTCCCCTTCTTCAAAAGGTTTGAGCATGTAGCCGAAGGGTTCCGTCACCTTTGCCCGTTCCAGCGTTTTTTCGTCGGCATAGGCCGTGAGATAGACGACGGGGATGTCAAAACGTTCCCTGATTATGCGGGCCGCTTCGATACCGTCCATGTCACCCTTCAGGACGATATCCATGAGAACCAGGTCGGGATTCAGTTCCTCCGCCATTGCAACGGCTTCCTCTCCGGAGGAGGCTATGATCGGGGCGTTATATCCCAAGATCTTGAGCTTTCGCTGGATATCACGTGCAATTATCGTTTCATCCTCAACAACCAGTACCTGTTTCCGTTTCATGGTAATCGCCTCGCTCGTGTATGAATGGTGAAGGGGGAAAAGACACACCTGTCCTTGTATAGTGAAAGCGGTTAATTTTCAACCCCTTAAATTTTTCCTTCTCCTTTCGGGCAGGTGACGTACCGGCCTGCCGGGACGGTGAGGGTGTCCGACAGGCTATCGTGGCGGGATCTCATTCATTTTGTCCTGCAGACGGCCCATTCTGAAATAGAGGAGCAGCTCTATGAACTTCCGGTTCTGTTGCGGGTTTTCGTCCATGGCGAAGAGATGTGTCGGACAGGAACAGTCCGATGCGCCGAATCCCGGCACCCGCCGGGGGGCGATATGGTGCAATGACCGTGCGATGGTGCATTCCAGGCGGTCCCGTGAACGGATGGGAAGGGCGACGCACTGATCCGCATGGTCTCTGAGGAAGTCGATGTGCCAGAAGAAGGTCTTTCGTTTGCGCAGATGCCGTTCAATTCTCTTTTTCAGGTGAGTCGCGGCCGATCCCACATAGAGATAGTATCCCTTCGGAAACGATAGGGCCCCCAGTTTGCCCACCTCGATGACTTTATCGCTGCAAAGCCGGAGAATGAGGATGTAACTTCCCCCGTCTTCCGCCTCTGCTTCGATAATATGCCAGGGAATTTCAAGCTCCCTGGGTCCCCTTTCGAGCGACAGGTCCTTCCCCCAGCCGATCCCTACGGCCTTGATCAACAGGTCCTTCCGTACGTCCAGAAAGGTCCGGGAAAAGGCTATATCCGTATGATAATCGGGGAGAAAATATTCCGCCCGGGACCAGTGAACAAGAAAGATTACCCCGCCGGCGGTACCAGAGCGGGCGTTCTCGGCAAGTTCCGTGAGATGCCGCCGGCCCCGTTCCGTTACCGCATCGGGGAACATGGCGATTGGTCCTTCGAAGAGCGTGCAGGATTTTACCTCGAGATAAAATGGTTTTCCTTCTTTTCTGAGGAGAAAATCGAACCTGCTCTTCCCGCAGGGTGCTTCGGACCGCACCGTCTCAGCATCCTCCAGACCCGGTATGCGTTTTTGCTCAAGGAGCCGCTCCACGACCCGGTTTGACAGGTGGGTATGGAGGAGTATGGGAATTCCCTCCCGTTCGACCGCCACGACGGTGTAGGGAAGCTTTGCGGTGCGGCTGTTCCGGTTTTCCACGAGATAGAGCGGGCTGCCCGGGAGAAGCAGTTCCCGGAGACGGCCCGGATTGGGAAGGTATGCCCGTTCGGTGCGGCCTCCAAGGGAGCATTCCAGGACGAAGCGATTCAACCTTCTCAGGAAAGAGGCCCGTTGCGTGCGGGGGAAGAGCGTGAAGTTATCCTGCCGTCGTTGCATGGTCCCCCGGCCTTCGATCCTGTACGAAGAGAAGCAGGACCATGGAAAGAACTGTCAGCATCAGTGAAAAATAGAAGGGTGCGTAGAGGTTGATGCGGTCCCAGAGGACGCCCGCAATGAGCGAGGCGGGCAGCGCGCAGAGACCGACGATCATCCGGAGACTGCCGAGACTGCTTGCCCGGAATGCCGCGGGGCAGAGTTCCGATGCGAAGGTGGTCTGTACCGTATCCAGGGCGCCTTTGTGGCATCCATAGAGGACAAAGCCGAAAATAAGTGCATAATGGCTGCGGGTGGTAATGAAAAGAAGGCATACCAGCCCCCAGAGAAACAAGGAAAGCATCAGAAAGGGGCGCCGACCTATCCGGTCCGACAGTCTGCCGAAGGGGAGAGAGGTGAGCGAGGCGGCGGCCGTGAATACAAGATAGAGGACCGGAACGGTGGTCGCACCGAAGCCCCGTTCGGTTGCAAAGATCAGGAGAAAGGAATAACTGAAGGACCCCAGGGCGAAGAGGGCGCTCAACAGGAGAAAGCGCCTGAAGTCGCCCTCAAGGTCCGCGAGGGTCAGTCCCTCATGAATGGGTCGTGCGGGTTTTCTTTCGCTGATAAAGAAGACGACCAGGAGTGTGGCGATGACGGAGGGTACGGCGGCGATGAGGAAGAGTACCCGGTACCCGACGAGGTGGAAAAGCAGGATGCAGGTCAGTATGCCGCAGAGGGCGCCCAGATTGTCCATCATCTTGCGAAATCCGAAATGGGTTCCCCGGTTCGTTCGTGATGAGAGATCGGCGATGATGGCATCCCGGGGTGCTCCCCTGATTTTCCCCGCTCTGTCGAGGATTTTAAAGGGGATGATGTGTTGCCAGGTAGTCGAGAGGGCATAGCCGGTTCTCGACAGGATCGGAACGGCATAGCCGAGCCAGACAAAGACCTTTCTCTTTCTGAGGCGGTCGGAGAGGTACCCCGAGGCGGCCTGGGAGATCGATACGAGTGCCTCGCCCAGACCGTCGATGAAACCGAGGACGCTCATGTTGGCACCGAGGACACCCGTCAAAAACAGGGGCCAGACGGGATGAATCATGTTTGCCCCCAGATCATTGAAAAAGGAAGCAAAACCAAGGGTTCTGATGGTTCTTCCTGACTTCCCCTCTTCCGGGAAGGACTTCTGCACGTGCCTGGTCCTCTACATGTTCATATTCATGAGATGGGCCTTGATCTTGTCATGAATGAACTGCGATGCGAGGGTGTTGCCCGACATGCCGACCCGTATTCCCACGGTGGTAATATCGCGGGCGAGATATTTGATGTCGATGCGGATATCTTCGTCCTGTACGACCGCCCGGATCGATGCCGTGGCGATCTTCTTTTCCTTCACGATGCTGTGTGCCTTCAGGTCCTCAAATGTTTTTTCGGCGGCCTGCCAGACCTGTTCGAATGAGGCGCCGCTGTATTCCGTTTTCAGTATGCCATCGGTGTAGAAGAATTCACCCGACTGAATGCCGATGATACGGTCACCCATCTGGACGGAGGTGTTGCACCCCGTAAGGATGAGAAGTCCGCCCAGCAGCATCATGAATCCCTTGAATCGTCTCAGCATATATCTACCCCCTTCGTGACGTTGTCGCTGTGAGTCTATGGTTTTGGCCGAAAAGTTTCAAGTCCAATTTTGATGGCTCCGTAAAAAATCGATTTTACTCTGTTTTGTCAGTCCGTGTCTGACACGGAATTCAGTATTATCAAACAATTTCGGACTCCCGTTTCCGCGGGAGTGACTCTCTCGTTGACTTCTTACGGAACCATCAATTTTCATATTCGGGCGATGGACGGTCTATCTCAAAAATACGTAATAGATCGACTGCAGGATCGCCCAGGCCAGGACGACGATGGTAAGAATGACGCAGGCGATTGCCAGAATCCGGTGACGGTTGCCTTCCCGTTGTTTCTCGCTGTAGCCGAGGAGAAATCCCATCAGGATGCCCGCCGCGATGCCGCCGCCGTGTCCCCAGTTGTTGATTCCCGGTACCAGAAACCCGAAAAGGGCCAGCCCGATGACCCATCCCATCACCTGCCGGTAGACGGCCTGGCCGAAGGTGCCGCCCCTGCTTTTTCCGTAATAGAGTGTGGCGCCGATGAGGCCGCAGATGCTGGCCGATGCCCCGATGGTAAAGGGGATGCCGGCGAGGAATGAAATAAAGAACCCCGCGATTCCCGTGACGGTATAGATGGTAAAGAAACGGTTCAGGCCGTACTGGTGAATTACGAAGGGACCGAGCTGCCGCAGGGCCATCATGTTGAAAAAGATGTGAAGCAGCCCCCCGTGCAGATATGAGGCCGATACTAGGGTCCACCACCAGTGTTGCTGCAGGATGGGTATCGTGCCGGTGGCGCCCAGGAAAAAGAGGCTTTTATTCGAGGGCGACAGGAATACGAGGGGGTTCGTCGACATGCCCAGGGATGATATGTCGAGCAGCAGGGAAAAGATATAGAGTGCCGCATTGACGTAGATGATGATCCTGATCATGTCGAAGGGGTCCCGCAGCATGTTGGTAAGGAGTCCCCGCTTCCAGGGCGAGGCGGGATTGCTGATGCCGCAGTAGGGACACCGGTTTTCGTAGGAACTGATCAGCCTCCTGCAATTGGGGCACAGGATCGATTTTCGTTCGCTCTGAATCATCGGAAAACCTCGGGTATGCTTCCTGAGTGGCCGCTTCAGGAAAGGTATTTCATCATCATCGGAATGGCCACGAAGGTGCCGATGGTACTTCCAAGATTTACAAAGGCCACCAGAAGGAGTATCCGTGTAATTTTGTTGCGCCAGAAGCCGCGGAGCGAGGTAATGTCCTCGCGCAGGTCCATAAAGTCCTTGACCTGGGGTTTCCGCAGGGTGACCTCCACGAGGCCTGCCAC
>CAYTUH010000035.1:0-6946 GCA_964441165.1 uncultured Syntrophaceae bacterium | reverse complement strand
CGGCCCAACGCGTCGTAGGCGGTCCAGATGCCGGTGGTCGGATTGCTCGACGTGATGGCTGCGGCGACGATCGAGGAAAGAATGGTCAGGGGGTGGGCCATGACGGCCACTGCCCCGAGGCCTGCCAGGACGCTGTTGACCACGACCCACCATTTGATCATGTTAAGACTCGCCTCACTTCCGACGTTGAAAAACCCTGCCGCGATGATGCCCAGAATCAGGAGGGGGATGCCCCAGGCAATCATCTTTCCCCATGAACTTTTCGGCGGGATTCCGTTGACAGCGGCAAGGTCCACGGTGGTGCCGATATATTTCAGAATGCCCGGCACATGGCCCGCACCCACCACAGCCACGATCTTCCGGCCCGGTGCGGTGCTGATGGAGTGGGTCAGGACCTGATCGCGCTCGTCTATAAGGGTGGTCTTTACTTCGGGGAGTTTTTTCCCGAAGGTCTGCATTGCCAGTTCCAGGACGTCGTGTTTCTTCAGCTCCTCGATATCCTCTTCGCTGATATCATCCGTTGAAAAGAGTGCAAAAATCAGTTCGAAAAGAAACCGCAGTTTGCTCGTGAACCGCATGGTGCGCCATGTCCGTGTCATGGTGGTGCGGATATCGCGGTCGGCCAGGACCAGTTCGGCACCCGATTCCTCCGCTTTTTCCATGGCGCGCAGCATCTCCTCGCCGGGGTTGATGCCGAATTTTTCGGCGATCTTCTTTTGAAAGGAGGCCATAATCAGTTGCGAAAGGAGGAGGGCCGTCCGCTTTTCGCGGATTATCTTGAGGATATCCATTTGCTCCCAGTGCGATTTCTGCTTGAGTGCTTCATAGCGGGAGGTGCACAGCTCGACACAGACCGTGTCGGGTGCTTCATCGTCGATCACCCTCCCCACCAGTTCGACACTCTCCCGCGAGACATGAGCGGTGCCGACAAGAATAATATCCCTGCCGTCGATCGCAAGGCGGTGAATATTTTCATCTGTAATCGTGTTCATTGAATACCGGGCTCCTCGAATGAGTTGAGGAAAATAACAGTATTCGCGGTGCTTGTAAAGGAAAATGAGACCTTGTGCACCCGTCACCCGCCGTGTATATAGGGGGTAAAATCGCGGCAGGGGAAGAGGATTGAAAGAGACTTTCACGGTAGGAGACAGGCTTGACGTTGCGGTGGATGCCATCGCCTTCGGCGGAATGGGGGTGGCACGAAAAGAGGGCATGGTCATCTTCGTTCCCTTCGCTGCCGACGGTGACGAACTCCTCATTGAAATCGTTGCGGTACGGAAACGGTATCATCTGGCGGCGATCGTCGATGTGCGGGTGCCCTCGGCCGAGCGGGTGGAACCGCGATGCTCCTCCTATTACCGTTGCGGCGGCTGCCAGTATCAGCACCTGAACTATCGTCACCAACTCGCGATCAAGACAGGGCAGGTGAAGGATTCCCTTGAAAGAATAGGGAAAATTTCCTTTCCGCCGGTGCGGGAGATCATCCCGTCGTCCCAGGCATTCTCTTATCGGGGCAAGGCGGACTATCATGTCGGGCAGCAGGGCGATACCGCTCCCCGGATCGGATTCATGAGCGTCGGCGGTGACGAGTTGATCGATATCGAGCGCTGTGAAATCGTCGATGAATCGATCAACGAAGCCTGCCGTTCCCTTCGTGCCGACGTGGCGTCGGGTACGCTCTCCCTTTCCGGTGAGCGTCTTACGCTGTGGTCCGGGACGGGCTATTGCGCGAAAGGACAGGTGACGAGACTGGTAAAAGGAAAGGCGCTGGACGTCCCCTGCGACGGCTTTTTTCAGGCAAATCTGGCCCTTGTCGATCAACTCGTCGATTGCGTGACGGCAATGAGCGATTTTCGTGAAACCGACAGGGTGCTCGATTGCTACTGCGGGTCGGGCCTTTTTTCTCTCTTCATGGCACCCCAGGTGTCGCAGGTTTTCGGCATCGAGTCCGACGGGGATTCCGTGAAATGTGCGACGGACAATCTCCACCATTACGGCTATCCGAATGCGCGTTTTTTCCGGGGCCGGGTGGAGCATCTGCTCCGCCGTAAGATCATCGGGCCGAAGGTTCCCATCGATACCCTGATCCTCGACCCTCCCCGCGTGGGCTGTTCAAGGGCCGTCCTCGACGGCATCGCGGACGTGAAACCGCAGCGGATCGTCTACGTATCCTGTAATCCGGCCACCCTGGCCCGGGACCTGCGACTCCTCCTGGAGAGGGGCTTTTCTCTTGCCGCGGTGCAGCCTGTCGACATGTTTCCCCAGACCAAGCATGTGGAAGTCGTGGCAAAGCTGGAACGATCCTGATGCGCCGCGACCCGCTCTGCCCTTTCCGGGGAGGAGAGAGGGATGACAGGGACTGAGCTTTTCCCCTCTTCGCCTCCTCCATCTCCATTGCTCCATGCACCGATGCCGGCCTGAGACTCATCCTTGATTTCGAGCAGGAGATTTAGTAGAAAGCTCATCCAATGCGATGGGGCGCCATCTGGTTCGGATGATGCCCATGGGGTTGCCATCAAGGAACGTGAAAGGACAGACGATCGTGGAAGAAAAAAAACTTATTATAAAGAAAAAAGAAGGTTACGTGGGAACGCTTACCTTCAATCGCCCCGACAAAAAAAACGCCCTTTCCCCGGAATTGCTCTTCATGCTTCATGAAGTGCTGGAGGAATGGGCCGAAGACGAATCGGTGCGCAGTGTCGTGATTACGGGAGGCCACGAGGGCGTCTTTTCCTCCGGATATGATATCGGAACCATCGCGACGCACCTTATCCCCGCAATGACGGGGAAGGGCGAGACGCAGAATGCGCTCGCACTGGCGCTCAAGAGTTTGAAAAACTTTCCCTGTCCGACGATCGCCATGATGAACGGCTTTGCCTTCGGGGCGGCGCTCAACCTTGCTCTGTGCTGCGAGATCAGAATCGCCGCGGACAATATCAGTGCCGGGATGCCGCCGGCGCGACTGGGACTGGTCTATCATGCCGACGGCATCAAGCCCTTTATTGAGGTATTGGGACCCACCCGCACCAGGGAGGTGTTTCTCAGCGCCCGCACATACCGTGGAACCGAGGTCCGTAACATGGGACTCGTCGATCGTCTCGTTCCCCCCTGTGAGCTGGCGGACGTCACCTACCGACTTGCGGCCGACATGGCGGCGAATGCCCCCCTGGCGGTCAGGGGAATGAAGCGGATTATCAATTTGTTCGGCCAATGTACCGGCATCGACCATGCCGGGTTGGAGGAAGTGGAAATGCTCATAAGGGAAGCCTTCGAAAGTGAAGATCTCCGGGAGGGCCAGAAGGCATTCTTTGAAAAACGTAAACCCCATTTCATCGGTCGTTGAGGGGCGTCAGAAGCCTTCCCTGCAAAGAGAAGGGGAGAGGTCATCCCGATTCCTCTCGCCCATCTTCCCGATGTCCCCGTTCCATGACGCCTGCCGGCGGGGAGATTGTCCACTCCACCGGCAGGCCCAGGAATTGTCCCGATCAGTTGCCGGCGCTTCTCCATCGAAAACAATCGAATTCGATAACTCCCTGTCTTGCCTGAACCCATTGTCGGTACCCCGGTTCTCCTGTGGCGGCTCATCTTCATCGGTGACACCGGCTCCTCCCCGTGGGACCGCCCCGGTCATCGTCAAAGGAGTTCTCAATTCGGACAATTTAGGGTATAGGAAAACAATGGTATCCGTGGGTCGGTGAGGCCTGTCGGAGCGGCGGTGAAAAAATCCCGCCCACCGGAGTGGAAAGAGGCTATCCCCAATGCGACGATAACCGCAGTGGCTTTCATCGGCCTTCCCGATGCAAAGCAGGGGAATGAGTGCTGGCCGGGATCGGTTCGGCGGAGACGGTTTCAGCCTGCCCACGGAAAGGGAGATTCCGAAATCTCCCGGAGGAAGGGTGGTGCGGTATCGCTATCTGCGGGACTCCAATTTCCTGGAATTCGATTCCTTCAGGGCCGCCGTGAATCTGAAACAATCGGAGCTGAAGGTGAGACATGAAACATCCTGAAAGAGCAAACCAATGGAAAACCCGGATAGGGGAAATCACGGGGTCCCCCTTTCCCGTCATTCTCGGTCCCATGCGAAAAATCACCCTTGGCCGCATGGCTGCTGCTGTATCGAAGGCGGGAGGGTTAGGCGTGATTGCCGCCTCGGGTCTCTCGTCTGATGAACTCCGGGCGGAAATAGAAGAGCTGCGCCGCCTCACGGGAAAACCCTTTGCCGTCAATATCCCCATTTATCGTCCAAATGCCCGGGAAGCCCTGGAGATCTCAATCGAAATGGGTGTGCGGATCATTTATACTTCTGCAGGCGATCCTGCCGCCATGGTTGCCCGCGGAAGGTCTGCGGGGGTGAAGGTCCTGCACAAGGTGTCGAGCGTCAAACTGGCAAAGAAGGCCGAGGCTGCGGGAGTAGACGGCATTGTCGCCATGGGATGGGAGGCGGGCGGCCATATCGGTCGGGAACAGGTGAGCACCTTTTGTCTCATCCCTCAGATTGTTGACGCCGTGTCGATACCGGTCATCGCGTCGGGAGGGATCGGTGATGCCCGTGGTGTCCTGGCGGCCTTTGCCCTCGGTGCCGAAGGCGTGGAACTGGGCACGAGATTTCTGGCGACCCCGGAAGCACCAGCCGGGGAATTGTTCAAGAATGCCATCTGCACTGCCGAGTGTGGCGCCACCGAGGTCGTCGGCAAGGATGCCATGCCGATCCGTGTCCTGAGAATGACGGCACCTTCAGCCGCCGGCACCGCCGCCGGTGATGCCCCTGACGATGACGAACTGAACGGAGGAGCCGGGGTGATTTCCTGCGGTCAGGTCGCGGGACTCATCAGGAAGGTGACGCCGGTAGACGAGATCATGTCGGGATTGGCCCAGGGGGTGCCCCGGCTTTTTGATACGCTCGACCGTATGTTCAGAGAGGAGAAATCATGAACTGGGAACATGTACTGCTGACAAAAGAAAATTACATTGCAACGGTTACACTGAATCGTCCCGAGAAGCTGAATGCCTTTGGCGGCATGATGCGGCATGAAATCGTGGAAGCCCTCGAAGACGTGGCCGCTGACAGGGAGGTGCGGGTGGTGGTGATCACCGGTGCCGGAAAGGCCTTCTGTGTCGGCGGTGACATCAATGAATTCACATCGGGCGAGTCCCAGTCCCGGTCGAAGGTCGCTTCCAGTGAGCGGCATGCCATGTGCAAAGCGGCCCTTTTGATCAGCGAGATGGAAAAACCGGTGATTGCCTCCGTCAACGGTGTTGCCGCCGGCGGAGGGTGCAATCTGGCTCTGGCCTGCGACATTCGCATTGCCAGCGAACAGGCCCGGTTCGGGCAGGCCTTTACCAAACGGGGTCTTCACCCCGATTGGGGAGGCATCTACTTCCTGCCGCGCCTGGTGGGGTATGCCAAGGCGGCGGAGTTGATTTTCACGGCCGACGTTATCGGTGCCCGTGAGGCCCTTGAGGTCGGCCTCGTGAACAGGGTGGTCCCCCATGAGGAACTCTCATCGGCCACCGATGCATTTGCCCGCCGCATCGCCGCCAATGCGCCGATCCCGATTGCCTTCGCAAAGCGCGGACTCCGCACTTTCTACCGGTGGGATCTCCCCCAGGCCCTGGATTTTGAATCCTATGTCCTCGACATAACCGGGAGAAGCGAGGACAGCGCCGAAGGGTTCCGGTCCTTTCTCGAAAAACGGGAACCCTCCTTCAAGGGACGGTGAAAAGTCAGGGAAGCGATCCCTCCCGGTAAGGGAGAGTGCGGTTATTCCGGCGTCCTCGAAATAACGGCACGAAGCTGTAACCTTTTCCGCCGTTCCTCGTTATGGATATGAGATGGACAGATCCGGTGACTTCTACAGCAGCCATAGAGATAAGCTCTTCAACTATCTCATGCGGATGACGGGTGATTATCATCTGTCGGGCGACCTCCTGCAGGAGAGTTTCGCGCGTTACTACGAGCATTACCGTGACAGGGAACAGAACCCGTCACTCCTCTTTACCATTGCGAAGCATGCTTTTGTGGATCATGTACGGCGGCGGCAGAAAGAAAGGGAGTTGGATGAGCGCATCCCCCATGATTCTCCGGATCAGGAGCAGGAACTGATCGTTCGCCAGGAGTACCGGAGGGTGCTGTCCGCCATGCAGCAGCTCGGCGAGGAGGACCGTCACATACTTTCACTGGTTCTCGACGGCTCCTTCAGCTACCGTGACATCGCCCGCATGACCGGCACGACCGAGGGAAACATAAAGGTGAAAGTGCACCGGGCGCGGACGGTCATGAAGAAACTACTCAAGGCAGGTGAGGAATGAAGGATCAATTGAGACAACCAGGGTAACACAATTTCGGTTTACAGGCTTGGTACCAAAGAAAGCGTAATTAAAGAGTGTGAAAATTCTTTGCGACGTCTGGGCACCGACCGGCTTCTTCGGTTCGAGCCGGTTCACGGGGTTCCCGCCATGGAGACCTCGCCGTCACGTCGCCGGGTCCTTCCGCGACGGCGCTCCTTTCTCTATCCGGCGGGAATGCTCGGGTCGGCCTTTGCCGCAGCACTGGTCGTGTTTGCGGCCTTTACCTTCTTCGCCCCTCGGCCGGTGACCGACGGAACCGATTTTTCCCACCGCTTCGTCATCTATAAGCCGGAGGCGGAGACGGTCGAAATTACGGGCAGTTTTACCGGGTGGCGGAAGGTGCCCCTGCGGCAACTGGGAACCAGCGGATACTGGGAGATCACCCTCGCCGTTCCCGGGGGAGAACACCGGTTTACCTATATCCTTGACGGTGATCACGAGTATGCCGACCCGACCATACCGGCGCGGGAGCGTGACGATTTCGGCGGTGAAAACTCGATACTTCTGGTGGACCTGTGAATATGAAGGACTATCCGGTATGGGCCGTGCTGTGCGCGGTTTTCATCATGAGCGGGTGCGCCCCACACTATTACCGGAC
>CAYTUH010000034.1:0-12204 GCA_964441165.1 uncultured Syntrophaceae bacterium | reverse complement strand
GGTCTCGGTCTATATCTTTCTTGAATTCAACAGCCTCGTCTTCCGGGCAGGGCTCCCCCTTAAAAGCGATCTCGTCATTGGGGCCTTCGCGATACTCCTCGTACTCGAAGGAGCCCGGCGCAGCATCGGCCCACCCCTCCCCATCATTGCGATCCTCGTGTTGATCAATTGTTATCTCGGACCCTACTTCCTGGATCTGCCGGGGTTAAGTTTCTTCGCCCACAGGGGGTATTCAATCGACCGCATTATCGAACACATGTATCTCGGCACTGAGGGAATTTACGGCATTCCGCTGGGTGTCGTGGCGACCTTCGTCTTCCATTTCGTGCTCTTCGGCATCTTTACCTCAAAAACCGGTCTGGGGCAGCTTTTCATCGATCTTGCCATGGCACTGGCGGGCGGCACGGTGGGTGGACCCGCCAAGGTTTCGGTGATCTCAAGCGGTTTTCTCGGATCGATCAACGGGAGTTCCATCGCCAATACGGTCACCACGGGGGCCTTTACCATCCCGCTCATGAAAAAAGTGGGGTATGCTCCGCGGTTCGCCGGTGCCGTCGAAGCCGCGTCATCGACGGGAGGGCAGCTCATGCCGCCCATTATGGGTGCCGCCGCTTTCATCATGTCGGAATTTCTGGCCATACCCTATATAAAGATCGCCGCTGCGGCAATTATCCCCTCATTTCTGCACTTCTTTGCCGTGGGAACCATGGTCCACTTCGAAGCACTCAAACGGGGCCTGACGGGCCTCCCCCGTGAGATGCTGCCGAAGGTCGGCACCGTCCTCAAGGAGAAAGGACTCCTCGTCACACCACTCCTGGTGATCATTTACCTTCTGATTTCAGGGAGTAGCCCCTTCCTGGCCGCGTTCTGGGGTATTATATTCTCCGTCGCAATCGGCCAGATCCATACGCGCACCCTCTCCTTTCTCATTACGGTGCTTCTTGCTGCCCCCTGCGTCCTCTTCAGGATGAACCCGCTTTATCATTCACCCCTGTCCCTGCTGATCTGGACGGCCCTCGGGATAGTCGGTTTTGTGTATACGTTTCGAAAAACGGACAGGCTCTCATGGCTCCTCGGACTTCTGACGACGGGGCTTGTCGTGGTCCTGCTTGCGTTCAGGATTGAAGCGTCGCTCTGTGCCTTCTGGGGGAATACGGCCGTCGTTGCAATCGGAGTTTTCTACCGGGAAAGTAAAATGAAATTTCCCGACATCATGGAGACACTTGAGCTGGGAACGAAAAACGCTCTTGCCATTGGAGCGGCCTGCGCCTGCGTGGGGTTCATTGTGGGAGCGACGACGCTGACGGGCCTGGGGCTGAAATTTGCCGCTGCCGTCATCGAGCTGGCACACGGTGTGGCCGGTTTTGTGAGCACCCTTGATGTGTTTCATCTTCTGTCGCTTCAGGGCACGACGCTCTTTTTCACCCTCGTCTTTACGGCAATTTCCTGTTTTATCCTCGGCATGGGAATTCCGACAACGGCACAGTATATAATAGCGTCCATGATCGCGGCACCCGCACTGCTCCAGTGGGGGATTCACCCGCTGATTTCTCACATGTTCGTCCTCTTTTATGCCGTCCTTGCCGACGTCACACCACCCGTTGCCCTCGCTGCCTATGCCGCATCGGGCATTTCGGGAGGCGACCCCTTCAGGACCGGATTTACCGCCTTCAGTCTCTCTCTGGCAAAGGTCTATGTCCCCTTCGCCTTTGTCTATTCACCCATTATTCTCTGGCTGCCGCGGCTGCTCGACCCGACGGCGCCCTTTGATTACAAGTACTTTCTTTTTATTTTCGGAACGCTCGTACTCGGGGTGATTGCGCTGGGAGCAACGATTATCGGTTATCTGAAGGAAAAATCCACTCTGGCGGAACGCCTGACAACGGGTATTGCCACAATATTTCTCTTTTCGAACTCACCGTCACTGAATATAATAGGGTTCTGTCTGTTATCAATCGTATACCTCATACAAAGAAGAAGGAAAACGTTACAGGCAAAAGGAGTATGACAGCCATGAAAAAGATTTACGTCATTCAATACGGACTTGGTCCGATCGGAATCGAGACGGCACGGTACGTGCTGACAAAACCGAACATGAGTATTGTCGGTGCGGTGGACATATCAAAAGATATGGTGGGAAAGGATCTTGGTGAAGTGCTGGGGCTCGATCGCACCCTGGATGTGACCGTTACCGACGATGCACGCCGGCTTTTGGCGAAAACCAGGGCCGATGTGGTGATTCACACGGCCGGTTCCCGTTTGAAGACCATTTTCCCGCAGCTCATGGAAATTGTCGAAACGGGCAAGAATATCGTATCATCGGCAGAGGAACTGCTCTTTCCTTCCAAGGAGAACACCTGGCTGGCGGAGCAGTTGAACGAAAAAGCCTGTGATTGCAGCGCAACGGTTCTCGGCACGGGAGTCAACCCCGGATTCGTCATGGATGCCCTTCCGCTGTTCATGACCGGCGCCTGCCAGGACGTGAAAACAATCCGGGTGGATCGTGTCGTCGACGCCGGAACCCGGCGGTATCCCCTCCAGAAAAAAGTGGGTGCGGGCATGACACCGGAGCTTTTTCACGCAAAGGTCCAGGAAAAGGCCATGGGACACGTGGGACTTACTGAATCATTGAATCTTATCGCCTACATAACGGGCTTTGACCTGGATGACGTGCAGGAAACCATTGACCCCGTCATGGCGGACAAGCCGGTCAAGACCGATTATTTCGATCTCCAGCCCGGAGACGTGGCCGGCATCAAGAACATCGCCATCGGATATAAGGGCGGAGTCCCGCTGATAACCCTCGACCTCAGGATGTATATCGGTGCCGAAGACCCCCATGACACCGTATATATCGACGGCACGCCGCCGGTACAACTCAGAATCGATGGCGGCATTGCGGGCGACAAGGCAACCGCCGCAATCCTGGTCAATTCGATTTCTTCCGTCATAAACGCCACACCCGGCCTTATGACGGTAAAAGACCTGCCCTTACCCCATTTTCATCTCTAACGCTACGTGGGGACACATCGTTCCCGCTTACGGGAGAGGTTTCACCGCACCTCGGGCGCTCAGGGACGCCGGGGTGCGCTCGTGCGGGGACGGCCGGAACAGACCACCATGTCGTTCTGACTCTATCCCGTCAGCCATGCGCATGCGGCAACGAAACGACAGATGCGTGCGTTTCTTACCTCCCCTGTCGATGAAGTCGGGGCCGTATTCCCTGCCCGTAGATGTCCGGAAGGTTCCCCGAATCTTCTCGATGCCCTTCAATCCGGGGAGAAAGTGCGCGAGCATCTTTTCCAGAGGAATATCGAGCGGTTCAATGATATCCCATATCATCTCGGTGAAATTGTCCGGCCCCCAGCGGAATTTGTCGGCATCGTAGAGGGCATCGGAGAGAAGCTGCATTGCAGGATCATCCATCGTCTCATGGGGCTGAAAGGCCTCATGATTACGGATTGCTCCCGTTATCCCCCGCCGCTCCCTCTCCGTGAGATCGAAATCATGCAGAATCTCTTCCGCCGCATCGGCTCCCGCCTGCGCGTGATTGGGACGCGATCTCCTCATGTCATGAAACAGACCCGCGAGATGGGCCAGGAAAAGCATCCGCTCCTCCTTCTCTGCCGTACCCGGGAAATCGCTTTCGACCAGGACGATGGCACCGGCATCGACGGCTACTTTTCGGGCATGGGAAAATCCGTGGCCGTAGGAGCCCAAGGCCGCTGAAGCGACGGAGATGGCCGATCCGACCAGGGGATGTGACCCAAAGTGTTTCAGGGATCGTTCCACCTCGCCGGACTTCTCCCGGTAGAAACGGGGCGTACCGTATGACATGGCAACGGAGCGGGAGAGCGCTTTCGCTTTTTCGAGAATATCATCCCTCATGTCCTGTCCCTTTCATGCCGCAACGTATTTGTCATCCGCCTCGATAATGCGACCCTGTTGCAGGAGTCGACGGAGGTGCTTTTTCACCATAATCAGATTCCACATGTAAATCCAGGCGTCGACGTGAAATCTGGTATGATAGATTACCCCGCACCGGGCTATTTCGTCCACCCCTTTGGGTCTGTCGAGGCATGTGAGTATTTTATGATCACGCTCGTCAATCTTTCGGAGAAAAGTGTCGAGCTTTTCCCTGAATTCTTCAGCCGATACGATTCCCTTTTCATGTCCCGTAATGAACCAGTCGGCGTCGAGTGCCCCTATTCTCCGGGCGGAGGCGATAAAAAGGTCGATATCACCATCCGTTCCCCCGTACCAGGGGCCGAAGTCGGTCAGATCAAGATCGCCCGCATAGACAACCCCGTAATCGGGAAAGGCAAAGCAACAGAATCCGGCGGAATGTCCCGGCGCATCGATCACGTGCATGGCAACCGTGCCGAAGTCCATCACGTCGCCCCCTCTATAGGTGCCACCGAGCCGCATCGTCGAGAGCCACCACTTATGATTATTCTGGGGAGAATAGGGACTCTGTGCCGCATCGGGACAGGCAATGCGTTCAAGCCAGGCATCCACCCACTGTCCGCCGTATACCTCGGTCATGCCGAGCAGGGCTCCTATCCGTCTTCTGTTCCTGAAACACTCCGCTTCCCTTTCATTTATCAGGATTCGGGCCGTGTCAAAGAGGTAATTGAAGGCAATATGATCAAAATGGTAATGCGTATTCAGCACCAGTTCAATCGAGGCCTTTTCACACAGGGGCCGGAGTGGCTGCATTCCCGCACCGGGGTCGATCACTGCTTTCACATGATCATCGATAAAAAGGGTCGTACAGAAGGGAAATCTGCTCCCGTCGTTACCGGGAATAACGGTAATCGGGCCGAAGGATCTGAAGGAAACCGCCGCCATAATGCTCTCCTCGCCTGTTTCATGTTTCGGGAACGCAGGATGCTCGCCCCTGACTCACCGGGCACTCCCGTCCGGGTCCGTCTCGCCCTGCGGCGGGGCACCGTTCCCGGACACTACCGACGAGAGGAGTAGAGCGCCCAGCTTTTGCTGCTTGACGGCAGCCATCTTCCGGCCCAGAGAAATCATACTCGCCAGGTCATTCGTCAGCATGTTCAGCTCTGGATCCTGCAGTTCAGGGCAGTCCTCTTTTATGCGTGCACAGGTCGCCTGAAAGACATGGGCGAGATTTCCGAATGCCAGTGTGAGGGACTGCAGTTCAGGATGGTCTCTGCCACCCTCACAGATTGCCGGAGCCTCGAAGGCCACGCGCTTGAGCAGGTCCAACAGGACCTGCAATTCACCCAGGGCCGCCAGGATCTCCCCGGGCACGTCGGGACACTGGCACAGCGCGCGGGCCACCATCATGAGCTGACGGTCCATCCCCCCGGCAAGGAGTCCCATCAGCATTACGTCTTCATGTTCTCTGAAAGGAATCGCCAGCCGATCGTAAGCGGTCCCCTCCTCACCAAGCATGTTTTCTTCGGGAACGGGGCAGTCGCGCAGTATGATCCCGCCGTGGGGTGCGGGACGCAGAAAGGGCAGTGCCAGGGGGCCGGTACGTGAGAGCCCGGGGTTGTCCCGGGGAATCAGAAAGGCCGTGAACTCTTTCCGCTTTTCGCTGCCACCGGTCACGGCGAGGACCACATAAAGATCCGCAATGGGGCCGTTGGTCAGGTACGTTTTCTCTCCGTTCAGGATATACCGGGCACCTCGGCGTTCGGCACGTGTCTTCAGATACCCGGGGTGCCCGCCCCCTCCCGGCTCCGAAATCGCGAGGGCCGCCGTTTGCTCACCCAGTGCGAGTCCGGGAAGATAGCGGGATCGCTGGTCCTCATTTCCGGCATCGTGAATGACGAACCGCGCCACGATCTGATGGATGAGCCACGACAGGGCGAGGCCCATATTCCCCCCCTGTCGTGCCAGGGCCTCCCCGGCAGCGGCCACGGCAAGAGCCGATCCGTCCATGCCGCCATAACGTCCCGGGATGCTGAGGCCAAGCAGGTTGCGCTCGGCCATGGCCCCCCATATGTCACGGGGAAAGGAATCGAGGCCGTACAGATCAGACCGGCAGGCAATACAGCGCTCAGCAAAACGGGCGTAGCGTCGGCGTATCGACTGGATTTCGTCGGTCAAAACTGGAATCATCGCCTACCTCTCAACCGTGAATTTCGTGAAAAAACTCCGGAGCACCGCTTTGAATGCGGCGACATCCTCTGCGGCAAACCCCGCTTGTATCTCTTCATTGACTCGCCCTATCACCATGATGGCCCGCCGGGCCTCGTCAATCCCCTCTCCGGTTATGTCGATCTGCGATATTCTCCGGTCATTACTGCCTGGCCGCCGCCGCACGAAGCCAGCTCGTTCCAGGCGATCGACAAGACCGGTCATGGTTGAATTATCGATGGAAAGAATCGTGCTGAGTTCGCTCATGGTCCGGCTGTTTTTTTCGATGAGAAGCGCCAGGATCGCTGTCTGTACCGGCGTGACGGTTATTTCTTCCCGGGCAAAGACGGTTTTCAGGTAATTTCTCAGTTTCTGCTGAGCCGTAAAGACAAGATAAATCAGCCTGTCATCGGAAGCCATCGGTCTCCCTCCCGGCATTATTTGATGTGCCCATATTTTGCATGCAAAATAATAGTTGTCAAATTATTTCGCTTTTGAGGTCCCTTCCATTGCGAAAAGGTCGCTGAGGTGGTACTCTTTGCCGGTTTAATCCGCGGGAAAGAGGGTGAACCGGTCTTTCATGGGGCCTTCCGGTCACGCAAGTCCGGCGGCTACACATCCACGGGACAAGGGAGGTGCCCGGTGAGTCTTCTGTTCATGATTCGGCACGGCCAGGCAACACTGGACGGCGGCAATTACGATCAATTGTCTCCCCTGGGAAGAGTTCAGGCGGAGATGCTCGGCTCGCTCTGGGCAAAGCAGCGGTGTGTCATCGATTATGCCTATTCGGGCACCCAGACCCGACACCTCGACACGGCACATCTCGTAGCGGCCGGCTATCGTAAGGCGGGTCTGAACTTTCCGGAGCTGATTCCCGACAAGCGATTCAATGAAATCGATTCCTTTGATTTTCTTGAAAAGATTTACAACCTTCTGCTGCTCCATGACGCCGGGTTCTTATCGCTGACGAAGGAGACACGGTACGCCCTGGACACAAAGAGCCCCGAGAAATATGCCCTTTTCGACCGATGCATGCATATGATCATGACTGCATGGATTGAGGAACGGTTTCCCGATGCAGAGGCACTTTCATGGGATGACTACCGCGATCTGGTGCTGTCGACGCAGACCGATCTGGCGCACCTGCCCCATGAGAGCCGCATTGCCGTCTTTACGTCGGGCAATCCCATCGCGATTTACGCGGGCCGTGCCGGGGATGCATCGACCGGGGAGATCCTTGGCATTGCCCATCGACTTCTCAACACCGCCGTATCGCACTTTACCCTGAACGGCACCGGTATCACTCTGGAATCATTGAACGATACGCCACACCTCGGAGAAGCCTACCGGACCCAGAAATAAGGCGGTGCGGTTCACAGCAAATCACCGGGGTTGCCGAAAGCAGGTTGAACATGCACGGCAAATCCGGTATGAATGAATACACTCAAAGGAATAAGGACATGAAGACTATTCACGGATTCACACGTATATGTGATCATCATATCAGGGAAATAGGCTCTGTGGCGGAAGTTTACCGCCACGTTCAGACGGGCGCGGAACTTCTGTCCCTTGTCAATGACGATGAAAACAAGGTTTTCGGCATCACCTTCCGGACGCCGCCCCGGGATTCCACGGGAGTCGCCCATATCCTGGAACACTCCGTATTATGCGGATCCCGGAAGTATCCCGTCAAGGAACCCTTCGTCGAGATATTGAAGGGCTCCCTGCAGACCTTTCTCAACGCCTTCACCTATCCCGACAAGACCTGTTATCCCGTGGCAAGCCAGAACATCAAGGATTTCTATAATCTCGTCGACGTCTACCTCGACGCGGTCTTCTACCCCCGTATCGCCCTCCACATATTCCAGCAGGAGGGATGGCATTACGAACTGGAACGTGACATCGACCCCCTCAGCTATAAAGGGGTGGTCTACAACGAGATGAAAGGTTCCTACTCATCACCGGACCGCCTCCTGGGAGAGCTCTCGCAACAATCGCTCTTTCCCGATACCACCTATGGACTGGACTCCGGCGGCGACCCGAAGCATATCCCGCACCTTACCTACGAACAGTTCAGGGAGTTTCACGCAAAGTTCTACCATCCGTCGAATGCCCGGATCTTCTTTTACGGCGACGATGACCCGGAAGAACGGTTGAGACTCATGAATGAATATCTGAAAGAATTTCAGAAACTCGCCATCGACTCGACCATACCGATCCAGGCGCCTTTTGAAGCGCCCCGGACCCTGAGACGCTCCTTTTCCGCGGGCAAGGACGAAGAGTCCCGGTCAAAAGGAATGATCACCGTCAACTGGCTTCTCGGTGAAACCGCAGACGCCACCATGAACATGGCCCTCAGCATTCTCAATTATATCCTTCTCGGTACACCGGGCTCACCACTTCGCAAAGCGCTCATCGACTCCGGCCTCGGAGAAGACATCACCGGCGTGGGACTGGAAAATGAGCTCCGGCAGCTCTATTTCTCAGTGGGCCTCAAGGGAATCGACCCTGGAAACGCCGGCAAGGTCGAAGCACTCATACTGGACACCCTGGCGACGCTGTCACGGGAGGGAATCGATCCCGGAGCCGTCGAGGCGGCGCTGAACACCATGGAATTCACGCTCCGGGAGAACAATACGGGCAGTTATCCCCGGGGCCTTATTGTCATGCTCCGGAGCCTCACCACATGGCTCTATGACGGCGACCCCCTTTTGCTGCTTGAGTTCGACAAACCGCTTGAGGTTGTCAAATCGAATATTATGTCAGATCCATCCTTCTTCGAAGGGATCATAGAAGGATCATTTCTGCGCAATACGCACCGGACCACCGTCCTCCTGACACCTGATCCCGGGCTGGAGGAACAGGAAGAACAGACCGAGCGGGAAAGACTGACGGCGGTCAAATCATCTTTCGGCGAAGCGGAACTGAAGGAAATATCAGACAACACCCGAACACTGAAGGATATCCAGGGAACACCCGACAGCCCGGAGGCGCTCGCCACGATTCCCTCATTGAAACTCCCGGATATCGAAAGGAAAAACAAACCCATCCCCGTCGCCGCAATGAGACAGGAAAACACCACGGTGCTCTTCCACGACCTCGTCACCAACGGGATCGCCTACATCGATATCGGCTTCGACCTGAGCACGATTCCCCCATCTCTCTTTCCCTACATTCCGCTCTTCGGCAGGGTGCTTTTCGAGATGGGCACGGAAAAAGAGGATTTCGTCAAGCTGGCACAGCGGATCGATCAAAAGACAGGGGGAATATACGCTTCATTTATGACGTCATCGGTACGGGAGAGCACCGACCCGCAGGCGCGTCTCTTTCTCAGGGGTAAGGCTATGGTAAACAGGGTCCCGGAGATGCTTGACATCTTGAAGGATATCCTTTTCCTGCTTAAACTTGACAACCGGAACCGCTTCAGGCAGATGGTCCTGGAAGAAAAAGCACGCCAGGAACAGTCCATCGTGCCCGGGGGCCACCAGATAGTAAATACGAGACTCCGCTCACATTTCAGCAAAGCAGGCTGGATGTCCGAACAGATGAACGGACTCAGTTACCTGGTGTTTCTGAGAAACCTTGCCCGCCTGGTCGACACGGACTGGCCCTCCGTCCGTGACATGCTGCATCGGTTATGGTCCCTTCTGGTAAACCGGCAGGGACTGATTCTCAACGTCACCATTGATGAAAGGGGGTGGCAGGAACTGCAACGGCACCTCTTCGATTTTATAGGCCGGATCCCGGAAAAACCGGCGGACCGTGCCATATGGTCACCCACACCCGTCGATGAGTTCGAAGGCATGACCGTTCCTGCACAAATCAACTATGTGGGAAAGGGAACGAATCTCTATCACCTGGGGTACCACTTTCACGGGTCCGTGGGCGTTATTACGCGCTACCTGCGAAATACCTGGCTCTGGGATCGTGTCCGCGTTCAGGGGGGTGCCTACGGTGCCTTCTGTTCTTTCGACCGCCTCTCCGGGGTGCTCACCTTTCTTTCCTATCGCGATCCCAACACCACCGCAACCCTTGCGGCATTCGACAATGCGGCGGAATATCTGCGGTCACTCAACCTGAGTCATGAAGAGCTGACGAAGGGAATAATCGGCGCAATCGGAGACATCGATTCCTACATGCTTCCTGACGCCAAGGGCTACACGTCCATGATCCGTCACCTCATCGGCAGCACGGAGGAAGAACGTCAAAAGATACGCGACGAGGTGCTGTCAACCACCCCGGCCGATTTCAAGGCCTTCGGGGAAATTCTCGAAGGCGTGGCCCGGACGGGACTGGTCAAGATCCTCGGTTCCGACAGTGCCCTCAAAAAGGCAGTCGAAGAAACACATTTGCCCTTTAAAATCATCAGTATCCTGTAGTATAGAGTTTCTATTCTCTTTTTGAATCATCCGTCACGCAAGACCGGGAGCCCCGATGACGCGACAAGTTCAACACAGGCAGGAACAGGGTGTGAATCAACGGCTCCTTCTCCTGTTTCTGCTGCTCTGTTTCGCTATTTTCTGTTCCGCTCCTGCGCTCGCTGCCCATGACCTGGCATACCTCACCGATGGCGAAGTCGAGTGGCTGAAGGCGCATCCCGTCATCACCATTGCACCGGACCCCTATTTTCCTCCCATCGAGTTCTTCGATGAAGAAGCCGAATACCGGGGAATCGGGGCCGATTACGTATCGGAGATCGAGGCCCGGCTCGGCATCACCTTCAGGGCAATTCGGCACACCACCTGGGACGAGGTCCTGAAAAAAGCCAGAAATCGTGAGGTCGATGCGTTGCCTGCCGCCGCGCAAACGCCCGAGCGTGAGGGGTATTTGACATTTTCCGACCCCCACATCGAGCTGCCCGGCGTGATCATCACCCGAAAGAAGGTAAAGGGCACACTGACCATGGAATCACTCCGAGGCCTGCGGGTGACAGTGGTAAAATCCTATGTATGGCAGGAACTGATATCGAAAGATCATCCCGCTGTCATACTTGATCTTGTTCCGAACATCGAAACGGGCCTGAAAAAGGTGTCGCTGGGCATGTCCGACGCCATGATCGTGATTCTCCCGGTGGCCCTTTTCTATATCGAGCAGGAAGGCATCACCAATCTCCGCGTTGCCGGCGACACGGGTTACGTGACGAGCCTCTCCTTTGCCACACGAAACGATTGGCCCATATTCAACAGCATCATCAGGAAGACCTTACACCGGATCACCCCCGACGAGAAAAAGGCCATTCACCGGAAATGGATTCAACTGGGGGAGAAATCGTTATTTTCAAAGAGGTTCTGGATTATTCTCGGAGTTACCCTTGGATCCGGGGGCCTGATTACCCTTGGAATTCTCATCTGGAATTTATTTTTAAGGAGAAGGGTCGGCGAACGTACCGCGGAACTGAATAAAGAGCTTGAAGAACGCCGGCAGACGGAAGCCGCGCTCCGGGAAAGCGAGACGAAATACCGGTACCTGGTGGAGCGGATCAATGACGTGATCTATGCCACCGATGCTGCAGGTGCCATCACCTACGTGAGCCCCGCCATAGAATTCCTCACCGAGTTCCGGGTTTCCGAGGTAACGGGACGAAGTTTTGTCGACTTCGTCCACGAAGAAGACAAACGGCGGGTAGCGAGCCGGTTCGACCGACTCGTTGCCGGCGATGCACGGCCCGAAGAATACAGGATGATCGACAAGTCGGGCCGTCTTTTCTGGGTGCGGACCCACAGTCAGCCTCTCTTCGAGAACGGCCGGTTTCTTGGAGTCCAGGGTGTCTTGACTGACATCACCGTCCAGAAAGAGGCGGAGATTGCCCTCGCGAAAAATGAAGAGAAATACCGGACCATCCTGGAAACGATGCAGGAAGGGTATTTCGAGCTCGATCTGGAAGGAAATTTCACCTTTTTCAACGACGCCATGTGCAGGATGTCAGGATACAGCCGCGACGAATTGCTTGGCATGAACAACCGGGACTATTCCACGCCGGAAACGTCGAGGGGAATGTACCGGGTTTTTCATGAGATATACCGTACTGGCCAGTCGGCCGAACTCGTGGACTATGAAATCATCACCAGGGATGGCTCCACACGAATCGGT
>CAYTUH010000033.1:7191-12281 GCA_964441165.1 uncultured Syntrophaceae bacterium | reverse complement strand
GTCGGTTATGATAATCGGATTCGGGTCCGAATCGAACATGGTGCGGTATTTTTCCTCGGAGAGACGTATTTCATGATAGGAGTTTTCCAGTTTCCGTGTCTTCTCCTTGACTCTCAGCTCAAGACTCTGCCCGAAGAGTTTGGCCTCATGATGAAGGCGGGCATTCTCTATTTCAAGGGCAACATGGTTGCTGATGATGACGAGGAGATTTTTGTCTTCCTCGGAAAATCGCTTGCTTGCATGGCTCGAAATACGTGCGACACCGAACATGCCCCCCTCCCGGGAAGTCAGGGGCACGTAAGCCGCCGACAGGAGGCCTTCCTTTTCCACAAATTCGGTGTAGGGCGCATTATCGATGGTAATGTCTTCGAAAAACATGACTTCATTGGTGGCGGCCACGATTTCGATAATCCTGTCTGCACCCGATTCACACCCCTTCTGATACATGCTGTCCCGATATCCGAATGAGTAAGCAATCCGGAATATATTGTCTGCTCCCTTGACATAGACGGCAAGGCTGTCGATGTCAAAGTTGTCGAATATCTCTTTCCCCGCCACCCTGATCCTTTCGTCGGGATCCATGGTGGCGCTCATGGCGGTCGTAATTTTCCACAGGATCGACAATTGTCGAAGATGCCGCTCCCGCTCTGCATAGAGGAGTTTCGAGTCGGTGCGGTCCCACAAGGTTTCAATGGCACCGATGATGGTACCGTCGGGTCCCTTTATGGGCGCCGCCGTGAAATAGAGCCACCGGCCGCCCTCCCCTATATGAGGGAAGAAGGTTTCCGCCTCGTAGGCCCCCTCAATAAAAGGAGAGGGACGTCCCTTTTCACCGTAGTATTTTTTCAACTCTTCTTCATCGATATTGTCGACGATCAGGTCGGCCAGAATCGGTTTCTCTCCCGAGTAGAAGGCCTTCCAGTGCTTTTTCGTTCCAATGAAATCAGCCGCCTTGTAACCCGTCAGTCGCTCGAGAGATGTGTTCCAGTGTGTCACGATATGGTCTTTGTTGATAACAAATGTCGGGATAGTGCTTCCCTGAACAATCTGAAGGAGCGTGCGTTCCCGTTCCTGGAATTCCTGTTTCATTATATTGAGGTGTTTGGCCCGTTCCTTCGCAATCACCCGATACTGACGGGATATTCCCTTTGCCAGCAGCGCCGATATCAGCAGGAGCAGAATTACCGAGAGGATAAGAATGATAATGACCGTTTTGGTCCAGGTCTCCACTTCCTTCTGGACGTTTGCAAAGGTCGACGTCATAAAGGCACTCAGTTTATCGACATCGACTCCCATCCCGATCCAGCCGAATCCGCCCGGCGGGGGATAGTTGACGGCATGGAATCCGATAGGGGCATAGGCCACAAACTTCGTGTGGCCTCCGAAGGTGTAGAGCTTGATCCCCGACTGACCCTCCGACGCGGCACGGGCGATCTCCGGCAATTCGGCATCCATGAAGCCGAGGAGATTCATGTTCAGGACCTCTTCGCCGCGGGCCGTCATTGCAAGAGATGTCTCCTCGGCAAAGGGATGCACGGGTGTCCCGTCACGGTAGAGCCCTGCAATATGGTAGTCGATGGGATGGGAAATAATGAATCCCCTGTTGTCGACCATATAGGCGTAATTGCCCGTTGCAGGGTCCACCTCTTTCACATGTTCGGCCTGCGTCGGGACAATGTGATCGGTAAATTCCGCAAGGTGCCGCATATCGAGTGCAAGCGATAGTAGACCGGAGAATGTGCCCTGCTCATAGAGCGGCGTGGCAATCCTGATGATCCCGCTGAAACGTCGACCCTCCTCGTATTCAGGACGGTTCACATACCAGCCGGTAACATGGGAAAAATAGACTTCGCCCTTTTTGAGCTCCTTTGCCCTGGCGAAATAGTCTTCCGATTTGTAGGTCGTATTGGCCGCCAGACTGATATCTCTCAATTCAGCGGGGGGGACGGACTCGCCGTCGGATATCCTGATCAGTTCACGACCGCTTCCGTCCGTCAGTGAAATTTCGTTGTAGAGGGGGACATGGGTCCTGCGGAATCGGTCTCCTTCCTTTTCCATGACGGCGCCTTTCTTGTCGGCCACAAAGGCGCGGTATGCATCGGCAGTCTTCGGAAGAAGCGCGGCAATCAGCATGTCGCTCCTCCGTTCCTCAAGAAATTTTGCCACTTCGGCGGCCGTATTCACGGCCCGTATTTTTATTTCGTTCTGGAATTGTTCGTCAAGGACGGCCGTTGCCTGTTCCTTGGTTGTTTTACCGACCTCGAATATCCCCGTGTAAATGAGAAAGACCAGCAGGGCGAGGGGGATCACGATAAGGAGAAAAAAGATCCGCGCCATATCGAATATACGGGCCATGGATTGATCCCGTTCCTGATAACTGGCATCTCCCATAAAATCCTCTTTCTTTTCGAGGAATGTAATTATCCTCTGTATAGACAGTATCCCCTTTTATGTCAACCGAGTGCGAGCCGTGCCGTCATTTTCGCCAGCTCCAGAAAGAAGCCCGGATGGACAAACAGCACAAAGGAACAGAGTGCCGTAATCACCGGGGGAATGACTGCGCAGACCGGTGCTTCATCAAAGGCGGTCCCTTCATTGAAATTATCTCCGCCCGCAAAGAATGCATTGTAGGTAATCGGCAGAAAGTAGGCGGCGTTCAGGAGCGAACTCGTGAGAATAACCACGAGAACAGGAATCTGATGGGCTTCAATACATCCCAGGGCAAGATACCATTTGCTGATAAAGCCGCCCATCGGTGGTATTCCTATTACGCTCAAGGACCCGATGAAGAAGGCCGCCATGGTAATCGGCATTTTCCTGCCGATTCCCCGTATTTCGCTGATTCTCTTGAAACCCGTATGAGCGATGATCGCACCGGCGCAAAAGAAGAGCGTGATCTTTCCGAAGGCGTGCATCGCAATGTGAATCACCCCTCCCGTGATACCGAGCAGACTGAGGAGCCCCCCGCCCATCACGATGTATGAGAGCTGGCTCACCGTCGAGTAGGCAAGCCGCGCCTTCAGATCATCCTGCCGGAGCGCGAAGAGCGAACCCACAATAATGGTGACGGAAATGAAATAAAGCAGAAATACGTCCAGCGAAAGTCCGTGCATCAGGTTGATTCCAAAGACATGGAGGCATATGCGCAGCACGGAAAAAACGCCCACCTTCACCACGGCCACGGCATGCAGCAGGGCGCTTACCGGTGTGGGTGCCACCATCGCCGAGGGGAGCCAGGAATGTATCGGCATGATGGCGGCCTTGCCGATCCCCGCGATAAAGAGCACGAACATGACTACGAGCATCGTGTCTCCCGCCTTGCCCGCCAGGATTCCCTGGTCGGCAAAATCGAGGGTTCCCGTATAGACGTAGGTCAGAATAATCGCGGGAAGGAAAAAGGCGATGGACGTCCCCATCAGGTAGGTGAGATACTTGCGTCCCGCGAAGCGTGCCTCCCGGTCCTGATGGTGCGTCACCAGAGAATAGGTGGAAAGCGACAACATTTCGTAGAAGAGATAAAGCGTAAGGAGGTTCGCCGCGAAGGCGACGCCGATGGCCGACGATAGGGCCAGTGCGAAGAAGGCGAAATAACGTGTCTGGGAATGTTCCTTGAGCGTTCGCATGTATCCGATCGAGTAAAGCGTCGTGACGATCCAGAGTGACGATGCAACAAGGGCGAAAAGGAGTCCGAAGGAGTCGACTCTGAAGGATATCCCCACGCCGGGGAGTACATCAACAAGGTTGTAAACGATTTGTGTTCCGCCAAGAACCAGAGGAAGCATCGACGCAATGAGTCCGAACTTCACCAGTGCGATGACGAAACTGCAGGCTTCTCTCAGATTCGGCATGCGGCCGGCTGCAATAATCAGAAGGGACCCGAAGAGTGATATGGCAACAGCGAGCAAGGGTTTAACGGACGTAATCGTTTCCATAAAAAATGTCACCTCCACATGAATAGGAACACACCTGAATGGTCATTTCAGATCAAAAGCGTGCTATTTACATTTTTTCCAGATAATCTTTTATGTCGTTAAAATTTTTGTAGTGGATGCACTCCTTACCATGTTCCACACATTTTTCATAGAGGATACTTTTCGCAAATACAAGGTCCGCATCCATGGCAGGACATACGTCGGAATACCCATCACCGATATACACTATGCGTTCGTAGAAGGGGCGATACCGTTTCAGAAATGAACTCTTGCAGTTGCCGCATCTCTCACATTCTTTATTATAATAGGGAAATTCGATCGTGAGCGTTCCGTCGTTGCAAAAAACGAGTGCGTTGGCGTAAAAATCGATTTCACCGAGACCGCTCTCTTCAAGCATGACGCCGATATAAAAATCCAGCCCGTCCGACACGATTTTAAGATCAAATCCTCTTATTGTGCAGTAGTGATAAAAGTCACGGAAGTACGGATCCAGCGCACTGTATTTCAGAACGAACCTCTTGAGATCTTTGCGATCGACCCGGAACAGGGCGGCGGCTTTCCGATAGGCGTCGCGTGATCCCAGTTCCCCGGCGCAATAGGCACGGTTTATCTCTTCCCATCCATCGCCCGCAAACCGGCTGATGACGTGGTGTCCCATATCGTTTGACGCGATGGTCCCGTCAAAATCGCTGATGACGAGGGTTTTCCCCGTCGCTGTTCTGTTCACGAATAGTATCTCCTCTTCCCTCGCGACAGGAACCGTTGCCGCAGGTGCCTTGTACCGTTGAACCAGCTGTACGATGAAGGTCCGATGTGCAGAATCGAACATGCGGCCGGAGAGATCACAGGCTTTCCGCGGATTACCTGGAATGCTTCTCGTTGCCTGATCGATGGATGCATGCCCCTGTCACTCGCGCCCCCCGCCTCCCTCACCTGTTCTTTCCGGGATGCCGGAACAGGTGGCACACAAACGGCCAACGCACCCACGTTTCATTCCTGCGGCCGCTGAGCGGCACGTTTCACACGAATGATCCTACTCTTCCTTTTTCCCCCCGAGGTTCATGAAGGGCTTTACCAAATCGATCGGTATGGGAAAGAGTGTAGATCTCGGTGGTCGCCGTATCATTAAAAAAAGTGATAACAGGTGTAGCAAATGAA
>CAYTUH010000033.1:0-7181 GCA_964441165.1 uncultured Syntrophaceae bacterium | reverse complement strand
CGGTATGGGAAAGAGTGTCGTTGAATTATTCTCCGCCGCCACCAGTACCAGTGTCTGCAGGTATCGCAACTGAAGTGCGATGGGCTGAGTCGCCATCACATTTCCTGCCTCGGCCAATTTCTGTGCCGCCTGGAATTCACCTTCGGCGCTGATGACCTTTGCCCGCCGATCCCTCTCGGCCTCCGCCTGCTTTGCCATGGCACGCTGCATTTCCTGGGGAAGATCGATATGCTTCACTTCCACCGTCGACACCTTAATGCCCCAAGGATCGGTGCTCCGGTCCAGTATTTCCTGCAGGTGTGCATTTATCTTTTCCCGTTCCGACAAAAGTTCATCCAGTTCAACCTGGCCGCAGACGCTTCGTAACGTTGTCTGCGCGAGCTGTGATGTTGCGTAGAGGAAGTTTTCCACTTCCACCACCGCTTCGTTCGCAGTCATGACCCTGAAATAGATAACGGCGTTCACTTTAATCGATACATTGTCCCGGGTGATCACATCCTGGGGCGGCACATCCATGGTGATAATTCTCATGTCGACTTTGACCATTCTGTCGATTATGGGAATCAGAATGATGAGGCCGGGCCCTTTCGTGTCGATTATTCTGCCAAGCCGAAAGATGACGCCACGCTCATATTCGTTGAGTATTCTGATCGCAGCGGCCAGAAACATGACCACCAGAATAATGACGGTTATGATTGCGTACATGGTTTTCCCCTCCTTCAGTGAGTTATTATTCTTCTGATTTTTCTACCTTTAAAGCAAGACCTTCGACTCCGACAACCGTCACTTTTGCGCCCTTGTCGATCGGTTCGCTGCTCGATGCATTCCAGATTTCACCCTTGATAAAGACTTTCCCCTCCTCGTGAACGGCGGTGGCGGTCTTTCCTTCGTAACCGATCATTCCCTCACGTCCCGTGGCCGGCTTTCTGAGTTGCGCCTTTACGGCGAGAGAAATGATACCGATAAAAAAGAGCGACACGATCGCCACGGTCGGAATCAGGACCTTGAAGGAAAGCTTCAGCGCGGGAATCGGCGATTCGAAGAGCATGATCGAACCGAGGGCAAGGGAAATCACGCCCGCAACGGTCAGCATTCCGTGACTGATCACCTTGATCTCCGCAATAAAGAGAATAACGGCAAATATGATTAATACCACCCCCGCATAATTCACCGGCAGCGTCTGCATGGCAAAGAATGCAAGAATCAGGGAAATGCCACCCACGACGCCCGGCAGGATCGCTCCCGGATGGGCAAATTCGAAGTAGAGCCCCGCCAGGCCGATCATCAGCAGGAGATAGGCTATATTCGGATCGCTCAGCGTTGTCAATATCCTTTCACGTATCCCCATCTCTTTTTCGTTGATACGCGCCCCCCGCGTATTCAGAGTTGTTTCCCCGTAAGGCAGGGGGATCGTCATGCCATGTGCCTGCTCAAGCAGGTCATCTATATCATCGGCTACGATATCGATAACATTACTTTTCAGGGCCTCTTCCGCCGTAATGGAAACACTTTTCCTGACAGCCTGTTCCACCCATTCGGCATTACGCTTCTTCTTTTCCGCGATGCCGACGGCATAGGCAACGGCATCATTTTCGATCTTCTCCGCCATGGTGTCGTCCATCTTGCCGCCGACGCCCATCGCAACGGGATGGGCGGCACCGATGTTCGTACCCGGCGTCATTGCCGCAACATGGGCCGCCATGGTGATCATGACCCCTGCCGAGGCCGCCCGTGCTCCCGGGGGATGGACATAGACGATGACGGGCAGTGGCGCTCCGAGCACTTCCTTTATGATGTCCCTCATGGCCAGATCGAGCCCCCCCGGCGTATCGAGCAGAATGATAAGCCCGGTCGCATTATCCGCATAGGATTCTTCGATGCTCTTTATTATATATTTCGCAATGGCAGGCGTTATGGCCGCATCGACGGTAATCACATCAAAGACGGGCTTCGCCTCCTCTCCCCAGGCAGGAAGAAAACAGATCATGCTGAAAAGACAGGCCGCGACGAAGAAAAACACCCACTTTTTTTTCTGTGTCTTCATGATTGTACCTCGCATTGCCATCAATTCGTCCACCGGCGTCCGTGTTACCGCTCCGTATTCAATAATTCCATAATCATCTGGACATCACTCCATACCCGTTTTTTTTCATTGGGATTTCTCAGGAGATAGGCAGGATGATATGTCGGCATCAGTTTAATACCCTGATAGGCATGAAATTTTCCCCGGAGCAGCGAAATGGGGGTTTTGGTGTCGAGCAGTGTCTGCGCCGCAAAGGTACCGAGTGCGCAGATGACCCGCGGTTCAATCGCGCGGAGCTGTTTGATGAGAAAGGGCTCGCACAGACGGATTTCGTCGGGCCGGGGGTTTCTGTTGCCCGGTGGTCTGCATTTCAGGATGTTGCAGATGTATACGTCTTTACGCGACAACCCCATGGCCTCGATAATCCTGGTAAGCAACTGGCCCGCCCGTCCTACAAAGGGTACACCCTGGATATCCTCCTGCTGGCCGGGCGCCTCGCCGACAAACACCAGATCCGCATGGGGATCACCTTCCCCGAAGACGAGATTGTTTCTCGTTTCATGCAAAGGGCACCGCCGGCAATCCCCCAGTTCCGCCCTGATGTCGTCGAGTGTGACGGCTGTCTCCGGGAGTCCCGCCGGAGACGGAGATGACGGTACCGTCGGTACGTCTTCGGAAGGCATCGTGCCTTTCATGTAGAGGTTCTGCGATCCGTCTCTGCAGGTTTCCACCCCGGCGATTATCTGTTTTTTAAAGGATGTGACGAGCCTGAAAAGCTCTTCCCGTGAATCCATGAAGCTATTCTCCGTCTATGATCCGTTTTATTCTATCGAGAACCGTTTCGGCAACTTCCATCTTGGTCATCAGGGGGAGCGCTTCGACGGAACCGTCCCGGTAGAGTATGGTCACCATATTGGTGTCATGCATGAATCCCGCACCTTCTTCACTGAGGTTGTTGGCAACGATAAAATCCATGTTCTTGGCACGCAATTTATCGCGGGCGTTCTTTTCCAGATCTTCCGTCTCCATGGCAAATCCCACAAGCACACGGTTGCCCTTCCCTGCACCCAGTTCAGCAATGATGTCAGGGTTCCGTTCAAGCGAAAGGGTCATCGTCTCCCGGCTTTTCTTGAGTTTCGTTGCCGATTCAACGGCGGGCCGGTAATCGGCAACGGCGGCGGCCTTCACAATAACGGTGGCATCTTCTGCATGTTCCATAACCCGGTCACGCATTTCCCGTGCGTTCGACACACCGACGAAGGTAAGGCCTCCCGGCACGTGCAGGGCCGTCGGACCGCTGATCAGGACTACGTCGGCACCTCTCCGCCGTGCCTGCACCGCAATGGCGTATCCCATCTTCCCCGACGAGTGATTGGTAATGTACCGCACGGGATCGATGGGTTCATTCGTCGGCCCGGCGGTAACCAGCACGCGCTGTCCCGTCATGTCCTTTGCGGTGAGAATCCTTTCAACCTCTTCCACAATATCGGCAATGGCCGGCAGGCGTCCGGGACCGGCCGTCTTGCAGGCCAGTTCGCCCTGCTCCGCCTCCATGATCCCATAGCCGAGCATGGCAAGCTTCTTCATGTTTTCTTCCACGATGGGATTGGTGTACATGTGCGTGTTCATGGCGGGACATATGAGAACGGGGGCGCTCGTGGCCATAACAGTGGTGGTAAGCAGGTCATCGGCTATTCCCGCGGCAATTTTACCGATCACGTTCGCCGTTGCCGGTGCGATAATGATCGTATCAGCCTTCTCGGCAAGGGAAATATGCCCGATCTCCCAGTCTTCGGTAAGGGCGAAGGTATCGCAATAGACGGGATTCCCCGACAACGTCTGAAAGGTCAAAGGGGTAATAAACTTCGTGGCGTTCTCCGTCATGACGACATGCACCTTTCCCCCCTGTTTTATCAGTTCCCGTGTCAATTCCGCCGACTTGTAGGCGGCAATACCGCCGGTAATGCCGAGCACAATGTTCTTCCCTTCAATCATTTTCACATACCATCCACTTTCTGATGTCCTCTTTCTGTTTCATGCAGACTGAACGTTATCCGATTTCCCTTCCGCGGGAGTCTTCGCCGGACGGACGGAACCGCCGGACCGATCTCCGCGGGGCCTTGCTCCACCTTCGCTCCGGGGTTCCCATAACAAAAAAGCTTTGAAAATATAGCAATCATTATATATAAGGTCAATGAATTAAGGAATGCTTTTATTCTGTTCACCAACATACTCAGGTCCGTTAACCTTCTCATACACATCGTGGTTTTTTCAAGGATCGTCAATATGCAGGGGAAACCCGGGAGGAAATGAAATGAAATCTATGGGTAAATTTACGCGACTGACCGCTGTGGTTGTCATACTTTGCGTGATCGGTGCGGGCATCTGGCTCTTTTTGACCTATTTCGAGGGCAAAGAACCCCGTATCAGCGTAGCGGGCATTCATCCTTTCCTGGGACTGCAATCAGATATTTCCGTTGATGTTTCCGACACCGGGAGGGGATTACGTACCGTCACGATCGTCATATCTCAGGCGGGGAAGGATCACGTCCTGCAGGCACTCGCCTTTCCGCGACAGGGGGTCTATCATGAAAGCGTGCGCCTTCCCGTGAAGCCCAAAGCGCACGACCTGAAGGACGGCACCGCCACACTCACCGTTACCGCGATAGATTATTCCATCAGGAAAAACGAAAGCCGGGAGACGATTCCCCTGACGATTGACACGGAAGCACCCCGCATCATGCCGGCAACGTCTTCACACTATATCAACAGAGGAGGCGCCTGCATCGCCCTCTACCGGCTTTCGGAGGACGTCGTTTCAACAGGCGTAACGGTCAATGACCATCACTTCAGGGGATATCCCGTCACCATCGAGGACCAGTCCTGTTATATCTGTTATTTTGCCTATCCCCTGACCGATGATGTGGAGGATGCCGCCATTTCAATCGTTGCCACCGATGCCGCCGGCAACGGTTCCTCCGAATGTATTCCTTTTCATATCAGGAACAGGAAATTCCGTTCCGACGACATGCGCATCAGCACCTCATTCCTGAAGAGAAAGATGCCCGAATTTCAAGAACGCTTTAATCTCCAGGGGGATTACCTCGAAACCTTCAACTACGTGAACAGTACGATGAGATCTGAAAACCTGGAAAGGATCCGCGAACTCTGCACGAACCCGGAACCGCAGCAGTTATGGAATGGGACTTTCGCCAGGATGAAAAATGCAGCCACCATGGCCCGATTCGGTGATAAGCGGACCTATTACCTGGAAGGGAAACAGGTCGGCTCCAGCATCCACACGGGTATTGATCTGGCATCCACCAAAAACGCGGCAGTGGCGGCCTCAAATAACGGCAAGGTCATATTCTCTGATTATCTCGGTATTTACGGCAATACGGTCATCCTTGATCATGGTCTCGGCCTCTTCAGTTTTTACGCACATCTTTCATCATTCGGGGTCACCCGGGGGCAGGAGATCAAAAAGGGCGATATTATCGGCAGGAGCGGTCTATCGGGCCTGGCGGGAGGCGATCACCTGCACTTCAGCATGATTGTAGGAGACATCCTTGTCAATCCCGTGGAGTGGTGGGATCCTCACTGGATCAGGGACAACGTCACCAGGAAAATGACCCTGAAAACAGAGTAGCGGGAGAAGAGGAATTCAGAAAGTCCGTGAATTTCAATTGCCGGCTTCGGCAGTGGTTACAGTCTCTCTATATCCCTGTGATTGAGCGTGACGACATAGTCATTATCGCCGAAATAACCGGCCACCTGATTCAGAATGACCACAGAACGGTGCTTTCCTCCGGTACATCCGATGGCGATATTGAGGTAGGATTTTCCTTCCTTCTCGTAGAGGGGCGTCAAGAAGCTTATCAGGCTGAAGAGCTTGAGAAGAAACTCCCTGGTATCATCCCATTTCATCACATACTCTTCGACAGGGCGCGTGTTCCCGTCATATTGTTTCAGATCCTGGACAAAATAGGGATTCGGCAGAAAACGGACATCGAAGACAATATCCGCATCAGGCGGCAGGCCGAAACGGTATCCGAAGGAAATCAGGTTGATCGCCAGTTTTTTTCCTTCCCGTGGAGCGAGGTAGCTTCGCTGCACCAGGTCTTTTACTTGATGTACGTTATAATGGCTTCAATCGATAATATTGTCGTCCATTTCCCTCAATCCCGACAATGTCTCCCGTTCCAGCATGATGCTTTCAAGAACCGTTCCCTTGTCGGACAAGGGGTGTGTTCTGCGGGTTTCGCTGAAACGATGCAACAGGACATCTTCACTGGCATCGAGGAACAATATTTCGATGTTGTATTTTTTCTTTTTTAATTGTGCGATGATGCCGATATGTTTTTCCGGAAAATGCTTTTCCCTGCAATCCATGACCAACGCGACTTTGGATATCTCGCTCGTGGCTCCCGACTGGATTTCGAGGAATTTCTCCAGCAGCATGACGGGGAGGTTGTCGACGCAGAAAAAACCTATGTCTTCAAGGGCACGAAGCGCCGTGCTCTTTCCCGATCCGGACAGGCCGGTTACGATGACGACACGGAAATTTTTCATCGACTCGCCGCTTGGTTTGATGGATATGCCCTTTGAAGGCTCTGCCGAACGTCCCGCACCGGTATCGCGCCCATCAACGCCTGTAACCGGCAGTCCTCATGCATCAGGACTTCACGACCCCGCATCCCGACAAGGTTTCGACCGCCTCCGGGCTCACAAAACATCCGCCATAGCTCAGCCGCCGCAAAGGCGTCTCAGTGCCTTCCGTCGATTCCCGCCATGGGAACCGTTACGCCCACGCACCCATTCATCAAGGAGTCGCCATATCTTTCTTCTGTATCAATGAATAGATGTCAGGGACTGTTTCGATGGCCATGAGGTCTTCCCTGAAGGTCTTATCTTTCAACATGCGCGATATCTTGGCCAATGCCTTGAGGTGCTGTCCCGCTGAATTGTCCGGTGCCATGAGAAGAAAGAAAATATGGACCGGCCGTCCGTCCAGCGCATCGAAATCGACCCCCTCCCTGCTGCGGCCGAATGATACGATAAGGCTGTCAAGACCTTGGAGCTTTCCATGGGGGATGGCGATGCGACTATGTATGTGACCCGACAGCACCAGGTTATCCGAATGGAAATGAATGGGAGA
>CAYTUH010000032.1:8433-12615 GCA_964441165.1 uncultured Syntrophaceae bacterium | reverse complement strand
ACCTGTCGGAACTCTACCCGGCCCATATAGAAAAGGAGGACAGGCGCTTCTTCTTTCCGGTCATGGACTACTTCACGAAGGAGGAACAGGACTCGATGCTCCGTGAATTTCATGAATTCGACCGCCGCATGATCCATGAAAAATATCAGGGCATCATGGAAGACCTGGGAGGAAAGGTCGTGCGGTGGAAATAGAGGACCTCCCTCTGCACGGGGGATGTTCGGAAACGCTTCTGACAGAACATCCTTGACGGCGGCCGTGAGTTATTTTACATAGGCAGGCACAGCAAGAAAAAACGGGACGACGCAGGGAGGGCTCCACTTCAGGTGACGGTGATAACGGCACTTCAGGAATGGGCGCAGGGTCACGGATACATCCTTTTGATCCTGTCGGTCTGTTCACTGGCGACATTCCTGGGAACCCTCGCGGTGCTTCCGCTCATGGTGGCCCGCATCCCCACCACCTATTTTCTGCGGAGAAAAGGAACACCGGAATACCGTCACCCCCTTTTCCGCTTTCTTTATCTCGTTACAAAAAATCTCATCGGCATCATATTTTTTCTGTCGGGCCTCATCATGCTTTTCATCCCGGGGCAGGGACTCATCACCATGCTGGTAGGGGTCATGCTGATGAATTTCCCGAAGAAGCGCACCCTGGCACTCCGCATTATCCGGCAACGGGAGGTCTCGCGGGCCGTCACCTGGATGAGGAAACGGTCGGGCCGCCCCCCGCTCCTGCTCCCCGATCGGGAACAAACCTTTCAGGAAACCAGCAGATCCGGACCACAGGTGAAGGGGTAACCGCCTTGTGTCACCTTCAGAACCCCCTTTCACCGGAAACCCCATATTCGGATTGACAAAAGGGGTGTTTTAAAATAAGCACACTGTTTGATAAACGAACACAAATTGCCTCAAAGGGCAATCGAGGGTTGCATCATGTTTGAACCGAGCAGCAGGAACTGGAAACACAAGATCGTTTCTCCGGAAAAGATCATGGAGAAGATAAAGCCCGGCATGAAGATATTCCTGGGGACCGGGTCGACGGAACCGAAAACGCTCATTAAACACCTGAAGGCCTGTGAATCGACAAATATACGGGACCTTGAACTGGTGCAGCTTCTGAGTCTGGGGGAAGCACTTCCCAGAGAACAGAATTACTCCCACAAGTACCGCCTGAAGACCTTCTTTTCGGGTTGGATTGCCAGCGACGCCATCGAAAAGGGACAGATCGACTTTCTCCCCAGCTATTTTTCCCGCATACCCCGGCTGGTGAGCAGCGGCATCATCGACATCGACGTCGCCTTCGTGCAGATTTCGCCCCCCGACGACAAGGGCTTCTGCAGTCTTGGCGTTGCCGTCGACATGGCGCGCCGCGCCATGGAACGGGCCTCGCTCGTCGTCGGTGAAATGAACGATAAAATCCCCTACACCATGGGCGATACCTTTCTCCACGTGGACGATCTTGATTATATCGTCCATTCGATGGAGCCGCTCACCTTCTTCCCCCGCTGGCCCGTTCCCGAGGTATACGACAGAATAGCGGCACATATCGCCACGGTAATCGAGGACGGCAGCTGTATCGCCTTCGCCCGCGGGCCGCTCTACGAGGCTCTCCTGAAATACCTGGTTTACAAGAAGGACCTGGGAGTTCATTCCCTCATCATGTCCGACCCCCTCATGGATCTTATCAGGAGCGGGGCCGTGACGAACAGGAACAAGCAGCTCTTCAGAAACAAGAGCGTCACCTCCTATGCCCAGGGAACGGAAGAATTATTCTCCTGGCTGGACCGGAATCCCCAGATGGAATTCCAGGGGATCGATCTGGTGACGGACCCGAAGATCATTGGCCAGATCGACAAATTCATAAAAATCCTGCCGGCCCGGAAAATCGATTTGAACGGCGGCATCGCCCTGCAGGTCGGAAAGGGCAACGTCACCCTCGATCCGGGAGAGGTGCAGGAAATTTTTTCCGGTGTGGCCCTCTCCAGGGGAGGACGGTCGATCTTCGCCCTGCCCAGCCGGAACAAGCGAGGAGAACCCAATGTTATCCCCTCGGTGAGAGAATATCCGAACCAGTTTACCAACAGCGAATCGCTCGACCTGATCGTGACGGAATACGGTTCCGCCTCCCTGCGGGGCCGCACCAGGCGGGAACGGGCCCTGGCGCTTATCGATATCGCACACCCCGATGACCGGAGCACGCTCGTGGAACAGGCAAAAGACCTGAACATCCTCTACCGCGACCAGACCTACCTGGCCGATTCGGGCTATCTCTATCCCGACGACGTACGAGACGTACATACCTTCAATTCAAATCTCACCGTGCGCTTCCGGGCCATCAAGCCCTCCGATGTAGACGATCTGCGCCGACTCTTCTACCGTTTTTCCGACCAGAGTGTCTACTACCGCTATTTCAGTCCCATTCACATCATGCCCCACATGAAAATGCAGGAATACGTCAACGTGGATTACAAGCGCACCCTGGCGATAGTCGGCACCATCGACGATTCGGGTTCGGAACGGGTGATTGCCGAGGGCCGGTACATCATCCTCAAGGACAACCCCTCCTATGCCGACGTGGCCTTTATCGTCGATGAATCCCTGCAGGGACTGGGAATCGGTTCCTATGTCTTTCAGATTCTCATCAAGATGGCACGCAAACGGGGTCTCGAAGGGTTCTCGGCCGATGTCATCGCAGAAAACAAGCCGATGCTGAAGGTGTTCGAAAAATCCGAATTGCCCATGCGGGCCATAGTCCGCAGCGGCATCTATGAACTTACGATCCCTTTTACCGGAAAAATGGACGGCACCACGGCGGGCTGACCCGCCACAGACCGGAGGGCGTACCGTTCCCCAACGCCTCTACTCGGGCAAGCAAGGCGTCGTGGAATCAGGGTATTTCGATGACCCGACCCGCACCGCCTTCACGGCAGGTATAGGGATAGCGCTCCCGGATTTCTCCTGCATGTTCCGTACAATGGGTCGCACAGACAAGCCCCAGATCCTGTATCACCTCAAAATCGGAGAAGCCGTGAAGGCCGCCGATCAGGCCAAAGACGGACCCGAACCGCGACGCAGCATCGAGGATGGTCTTCACGCCGGGGTGCGAGCACCCGGCAATCACCACCAGTCCTTCCGTCGAATCAACGATCAGAGACTGCTCGATTTTCCCCAGTTCGCCCGTCAGATAGATGCCCTTATCCAGTGTAAGGGGGGCACTGACCACCACGGCATTTTTGCCCAGCCAGGGCGGCACCCGGAATGAGGGCGGAATGTAGACCGGCACGTTGCCGTTAATGGCGAGAAATGCCTGCAGCCCCCCGGTATGATCCCAGTGACCATGGGAAATCACCACACTGTCGATGGCACGGGGGTCGATCTCGAGGAATTTCATGTTCTCCAGAAGGATTGCCCCGCTCGCCCCGGTATCAAACAGGATGGTCCGTTCTCCCCGCTCGACAAGGCAGGCGAATCCCCAGTCCGCCCTGAGGCCCCGCCGGTATACCTCGTTGTCATACAGTATGGTTACTTTCAGATCCATAGAGGCTCCTTTCATGATCTCCACAGGTATCCGCCGTCAGGGACGGGGCGTGCCGATTGTTCCCGCAGTGCCTTACCGTGATGCCGCCAGGTACTCTTGCAGAAAATTTGCGATTCCACTTTCATAGCCGAAATAAAAATGGTCGGCACGATTGACGATTTCGAGCCGTGCACCGATATCTGCGGCGGCATCTTCCACGCTCTTGAGCGGGCAGAACTGATCACGGTCGCCGCAGATGATGAGTCCGCATTTTCCCCTGAGGTCTGCAAGATTGAATTCGAGAAAATTCAGGGGCGGCGATACCATGATGCAATCGGAAAAGCCCTGGCCGTCGGCGGCCATTCGGGAATTGACCCAGGCGCCGAAGGAATAGCCTGTGAGCAGTATGTCGGAGATACCCCGGTTTGCGAGGAACGCCAAAGCACCCCGCACATCGTCCTGCTCGCCGATGCCGTTATCGAAGGACCCGCCGCTTCGCCCCACTCCCCGGAAGTTGAACCGCAGCGTGGAACAGCCCTGCCCATGCAACGCCGCCACCATCGTTTCGACCACGTTGTTCATCATGCTTCCCCCCATCTGCGAATGGGGGTGGGTAATTACCTCCAGCTTGACCCACTTCAATAAATCCATCTTGAGGTCTTG
>CAYTUH010000032.1:3300-8423 GCA_964441165.1 uncultured Syntrophaceae bacterium | reverse complement strand
GGGGGTGGGTAATTACGGCACCCCTCGTCCCCTCGGCAACCCCATAGAGTCCTTCGATATGGAATTTCCCGCTTTTGAAGGAAACCCGTTCCTCCCTGATGTTCATCCTCTTTATCCTTTCCCGCCTTCCTCTTTTCAGACGTCCCGGTGCACGACACAGACCATACCCTTCCTGCGAACAGGAAGCCACAGCGATGACGAAGGAGAGCGTTGAGTCGGGAATGATCGATACCCTCTCTCCCTTGCCTACCTTTCTTCGGATATTCCCTTCCCCCTCAGGGACTCAAGGATGCGCACAAAATTCTCCTGAAGACCCGCCTCAAGCGTTATCATGCAACCGCCCGGCCGTTCAAGGGAAAGTTCCTTTGCATGGAGCATCAACCGCGCCGCGCCCCCCACGGGGCAGTCATGTCCGTACCTGATGTCACCCAGGATCGGATGCCCGATACTGTAGAGATGCACTCGAATCTGGTGACGCCGCCCCGTCACGAGCTCCACTTCGAGCAGGGTCGCACTCTGATAGCGCTCCAGAATTCGATAGCGCGTGAGCGACGGTTTACCCCGCGCGTCCGTTCCCATGCGCCCCGACCCGAACTGCCGGATCGGTCTGTCCACGATCCCCTCTGCCGTGACACGTCCTTCCACGACGGCCCAGTAAATCTTCCTGACTTGCCGTGCCTCGAACTGCCCTGAGAGCTGCCGGTGAGTGGCGGCATCCTTCGCAAAGAGGACCAGGCCGCTCGCCTCACGGTCGAGACGATGTATCACGTAGATTTTGCAGCCCCTTTGTCGCGTCAGTATCGTCACGAGGGCTTCTTCGTCACGGTCACGGCCCGGAATGACAAGCTGCCCCACGGGTTTTGACAGGGCGAGGAGATGTTCGTCCTCGTATACAATATCAATGGATTCTTCCGACAGGCATATCCGGTTCATGAAAGAAATTCATAGAGTGTTTTCGGAAAAAAGTAAAGCACTCCGCGACAACAGGGGGAAAGGTATTTACCCTCCCCCCCGTCGAGAAATCAGCGGGTCCCGGCGTCAACCTCTCCGGCACAGCGAAGGGGACTGACCGTCCGTCACCGACCTTACTCGGACACCATGAATCCCCGATCAATACCCATGACACCGCAGAGATTCTTGTCCTGTTCGACGCAGATGGGACCGAACCCCCCGGCTATCCAGCGTTTTTCCGCATCCCAGTAATCGATGCGGGACGCCCGTTCCATCACCTTGTTCGCCGCCAGCGTTATCATGACGGCCTGGTACTTCTGGGTACTGTAAGCGCCGACGGGGACACCGGCCCAGTCGATAATTGAATCCAGCGGCTTCCCCTGCAGGTCGACTTTGAAGGGTTCGTAAAAAAGGCGCTCCTGCATAGTGAAAGTTCTCGGCGTCGTGCCGTCGTATTTATCGGCGACCCTGATCTCCGGGGAAGGACGATACACAACGGCAAAGAGGGTATACCCCTCATCCTTTGCCGTATCGATACTGGTCAAAATATACTTTTCCGCATCAGGCATTCCATGGCCTTTTAAAATCTTCTGGAAATACCCCGTCGCCTCCTGCATGGTAGTGAAGAGCGCCCCCGTGTCGCCATCGGCCCCTGCGGCGCTCAAGGGTACGCCGTATGCCATAAGGTAGGTATCGTCGAGGGTCACCTCTTTTTTCGAGAGTATTAATTCTTTATTGATATCCTCAAGCCTGGCGTCGGACAGGGCAATGTAGGGCAATGTTGCGATACCTTGATCGAGCCCCTTTCCAATTTGCTGCGTCGTGGCGATGGGCAGTGTCCATGCAGGAATAAAGCATGAATAGATGCCGCACAGAAACAAAAGAATGCCTATGAATCGTTCTGTTTTCATATCTTCCCTCCCTGGTTTGCCGCATATCATGCATGACAGGAGTAGATGGTTCACCGATCACGGAGGCATGCTCAAAGGCCGGTGAAAAGGATATGACGGGGCAGGTCACGTGCCGTCGGCAATGTCCGTGATGGCTCGCGCGGATATGATTCTGCAATCGTGTCTGAGAGGTGTCCATTATCCCACCCCACGGTCTCCAAGTCAAACCATAAGGCAGGGCGTGGAAGGGTACCCCTCGGTGAGTGAATGGGAACGACATGATGAATCCCTTCACAATCGAAAGGAACAAACGGACAGGGGAGCCATAATCGCTTCATCCATGAACCCGGCTCCCCCGCACCGTGAAAATACGGCCCCTTCGGAATCCCGCCATGCTCCATATCCCTATGGATAATCAGGGATTCCCCCATACCGAATTCAGCCAATTCCTGATGGCAAAAGGTCTGTTAAAAGCGGAGAAACGCTGTATCCATGTGTAAGTGCTGATTTCAAGCGGGTCCGGCAAATCCTTTGCGCGCCTTCCCGCACAAGAACGATACAATACATACGAAATCATAAATCATCACCGTAAGGTGTCGCATTGACGCCGCGAGGGTCCGCAGGTTCTTTGGATATTGGTAATCGGAGGTGCGGGGGTTTTCTCCCAAATGGACGTTGAAATTCACCTCGACCTGTTTCGACGCTATCTCTGTCTCGTGCGGAAACGCTGTTCGTCTTGTCCCTGTTTTTAAAAGCTTCGGCACCTCCGAATACTTACACCCCCCACACCGGACCAAAGAAGTTTCACGCACTCAACGGCCAGGGAGCTGCCATGGAAAAATTCTTTAATCCCCGATCCATCGCCATCATCGGCGCGTCAAATTCCTTTTTCAATCTTGGTGCCTCAATCTGCACCATCCTGAAATACATGCACTACAAAGGCGGAATTTACGCCGTCAACAGGACAGGCGAATCGGTCAACGGCGTACCGGGATACACCTGCGTCCTGGATATCCCCGACGAGGTGGACCTGGCCGTCATTATCATCTCGTCAAGGTTTGTCCCCCAGACGGTTCGAGAATGCGGAGAAAAGGGCATCCGGCACATCATCATCGAAAGCGCGGGCTTTGCCGAGGGTGGCGTGGAGGGAAAGACACGCCAGAAAGAACTCGATGAGATTGCCCACCATTACGGCATCAGGTACATGGGACCCAATTGTCTGGGAACCCTGAATACACACAGCCGCTTCTGCTGCTTTTTCGGGATCGTCCCCGGCATGTACGACGACGTATTCGAAAAACCGGGAACGCTCTCCTATATCATCCAGAGCGGGGGTGTCGGCGCGCTGGTCATCGATTCGCTTCAGGCGGAAGTGTCGAGGATCAATAAAGTGGTCAGCATCGGCAACAAAGCCGATATCGACGAAGCCGACCTCATCGCCTACTTTAAAGACGATAACACCGAAGTAATCGGCATGTTTCTGGAAAACGTGCAGCGTGGACGAAAACTCCTTGAAATCGCGCGGGAAGTCGACAAGCCCATCCTGGCTTACAAGGTGGGACGCACCGGCGAAGGCGCCAAAGCCGCCATGTCGCACACCGCCGGCATGGCAAACAACGACAGGATATTCGACAGCATGTGCAGGCAGGCCGGAATTATCCGCCTCAACTCCGTGAGTGAACTCTATTCACTGCCGAAGATTTTTACGTCCATGCCACTCCTCAGGGGAAAGAGAATCGCCGTCTTCACCAATTCCGGCGCCTTCGGCGGCATCACCGCCGATTTCATTATCGGTGCGGGATTGCAGATGGCACAACTCTCCCCCGAAACGCAGGAGAAGCTGCGTAAGACGGGGCACCTCTTCAACGCCTCCAACCCGATCGACCTCGGTCCCGGATTATCGATTCAGACCTTCATCGATATCTTTGATATTCTCCTCTCCTCGGACGAAGTCGACGGATTGCTCCCCATCCCGAACGTCTGGCAGGATATCGTGATCGACGCGATCGTTGAACTCGTAAAAATCTGCGATACCTACGACAAACCGGCAGCCATTTACATACCCAACGCCCCGGAACGGATTATCGCCATCAAGAGCGAGCGACAGATCCCCGTTTTCCTGTCACCTGAAGAAGCGGTGCGCGCTCTCGAGGTTTCCTACCGGTATCATGAGTTTGCACTGAAGAAACGGCACCTGGCCTGGCGAAGTCATTACGAGAACCAGTCGATGGAAGACGAAGCCTCCCGTGCCCATGACGACCTGATGACGCGGCAGGCGTCATAGCGGATTCATTTCATGCATGCACCGGCACCCCTCGTCGGGAATACCGGACCCTGTCGTTTCGTGATCGTCTCCACCGATTTTTCATCTTGAACTTGCACCGTTCCGTGCCATATAATTCATTCTGTTTTCAGGTCTCATTACGACAGCCCTTCATCTCCTGTTGATGATCCCCCACGGCCGGACGCTCTTGCCGTCATGTTCCTGAAACGGGTATCGTCGGCGCGCTGCACCGTGGCACCGCAGGCAATCTGTCCATCTGACCATTCTGCACCATGACTTTTTTCTGTTCCTCCATTGAAGGGGCCTCCGCGCCGTCAACCTGGAAACGCCCGCTTATTAATAAAGCGGAAGCACGGGACTTCCCAAAAACCGCACCGCAGACCTCGGTACAGAGATGTATCCACAGGAGGACTGCAGGAAGGAGATGCAGAGAGGTGTTGAAAAAAGCATCCATGACAAAAGAATTGCGCCTTACCGTAGACAACAAGGTGGGCGTGCTGAACATGATTTCGTCGTTACTGGCGGACCGGGGCATCAACATTGAAGCCCTTATCGGCTATGAAAGGACCGATGAGAAGATGTCGACGATCAGGCTGGTCGCTGATGACATCCGTCGCGCGGCTGATGTACTCAGGGAGAAAAAGATCGGATCGGTGGAAGAACTGGACATCGTGACGGTGGACATGGAAAACACACCGGGCGCTCTCTCGTCCATGACGAAGCTTCTCGCGCAAAAAGAAATCAATATCAGATATATTTACGCCACGTCCCACATCGACCACGCACTGGTCCGCGTGGTGCTGTCGACGAACAACAACGAAGGGGCATACGTGGCCCTGAAAAAATCCGTGGCCACCTGATCGGGAATCCGTCTTCGACACGCGACAGGATGTACTCCCCTTCGCCGCATGCGGCATCGATGGGCATAAAATCGTTCCCGCACCTCCGCTCTCCGCTGCATAGCGCCTGACGACAGGGCGCTCTTTCTGGGAGCCGCC
>CAYTUH010000032.1:0-3290 GCA_964441165.1 uncultured Syntrophaceae bacterium | reverse complement strand
TGCTCAACTCCAAGGACTTCAAAGGGGCCGTTTGTCCAGCCGAACCCATCCTGTCCCGGATACTCGCCGCCGCCGGCCTCCAGATCCGTTTCCACGACGTTATATTTCTCCATCATTCTGCCGGTCTTCCTGTAGACCGCCCGGTTCAGCGCCATCCAGCGTTCTTTGACCGTGCGGGCCGTCCTCGCGGCACCGTAGTTTCGCAGTCCCATGATCGTGATCCACTGAAGGGGCGCCCATCCGTTCGGTCCATCCCACTGCTGCCCGGTCTCCCCGGCGAGCGTCGTGACCGCACCGCCCTTTTTCAGAAAATCCCTTTCGATCCGATTGATCGTCAGCCCGGCTCGTTCCTTCTCTGCAATCTGAAAAAAGAGGGGGTACATCGCCGCCAGCGAGAGGACCCCGCAGGACCGCTCCTCCTTGAAATTATAATCCGTATAAAACCCCGCCTTTCCATCCCAGCAATAGGTATTGACCAGCATCGCCCGCTCCTCAGCACGCCGCTGATAGTATCCCTGCTTCCCGGCATCGCCCGCCACCTCATATGCGCGGGCAAGGGTCATTTCCAGATGATAGATGAGTGAATTCAAATCGACGGGAATAATATCGACGGTGTTGAGTGAACCGAGCGTTTTCCCGTCGGCACACCACCGGCTGCTGAAATCCCATCCCGATTCGGCGGCCGCCCGGATGTTGCGATAGAGATCACGGGAATCGCGATCCGTTGCAGCTGCCAGCATCACGTCAGCCCGGTACGATTCCGGCCGGGGAGAGGGGTTGTCGTCCCAGTAGCGATTGAGGACCGTTCCGTCGGGCATGAGCACCACCCGCCGGTGGGTGCGTTTCGATCTGCCGAGTTCATCGGCCCCGTCCATCCCGAAGGCATATTCCTTTTCCATCTGTGGAAGGTACCGTACATACACCGCATCACCCGCCTCTTCCGCCAGCAGCTTCACCATGAGGGAAAAGAAGGGGGGCTGGGACCGGCTCCCATAGTACGTGCGGTTTCCGTTGGGAATAAAACCCGTAGTATCGATGAGATAGGCGAAATTGTCGACCATGTTCCCTATCATCTCCCACCGGCCGGCCACCTGAAGACCCAGCATGGTAAAGTAACTGTCCCAGTAGTATGTCTCCCTGAATCTGCCGCCGGGGACGATATAGGGATGGGGGAGTGGAATGCGCGAAGAATGCTGCTCCCTGTCGGGCTGCCTGGTCAGGACGGGCCACAACCGGTCGATATGATCTTCAACGGCCGCCTCCCGATTGCTCTTGAAGGTTTCCGTCGGGGTCCCGGGCAGCGCAAAATGCTTCTCCACAAACAGTTCGAGCATCATCCGGTAGTGCTGCATTACCTCTTCGGGAGGATACTTCGGCACGCTGTCGGGAAAGTCCTTGGAATCATTCAGGATCTGTTCCATCTGCACCGTTTCGAAGAGACTGTCGAAGTCCCGGGCAGGCCTGAGTTCCGCCTGCGCAATAACGGTTATACCCAGACCGGTCATCACCAGCAATAGACAGGCCATGAAAATTTTTTGTCGCACCGTCGGCTCCTTTTCCAATCCTGCAAGTCCCGGCGTCACGGGAAGGATTGGATTGAGGGAATGCAGCATCGTGCAGGAAGCAAGGCGTCACGAAGCCCTCACGGTGACCGTTCTCTCACGGACACCCGCGTGATCCCCCTTCTTCCTCTCCGCTTTTGCCGGCAGAGTAGAGTATTGCAGGAAATTTTGCAAGTTCCGATCGGATTAATAGCAACCAGCTGGGGCGGATCGAGTGTTGAAGCATGGATGGAAAAAGAGATGCTTCGTTCATTTTCCGAGGTAAAGATTCCACAAACAGAAGCTGACATCAAAGAAAAAAACCGCACACCGACAACCTTGTACAACGCCATGATCGCCCCACTGACAGGCTATTCCATTAAAGGCTTAATCTGGTATCAGGGTGAGACAAATTTCCCGTTTTACTACTGCCAGATTGCTCCCTACGAATACAAACTGGTGACTTCACCGGGAAAAGAGGTGATTAATTCTGCCTACCTTCGCGAAGCTCAGCTGAAAGCTGAAAGCAAAATTGGAAACGCCGGAATGGTGGTGTTGATGGATGTAGGGACGGAAAAAGGCATTCATCCGCCCAGAAAACAACCTGTTGGGGAGCGGTTGGCATTGCAAGCTCTTGCCAAAACGTATAAAATTGATGGGATCACGGCCGAATCGCCTATTTATAAGGAGATGACTATCAAAGGCGACACCATAATTTTGAGTTTTGACAGAACGGATATGTGGATTTCTGCCCCAAAAGGTGAATTAAAAAATTTCAAAATAGCCGGAGCAGACAAAATTTTTTATCCGGCCCAAGCTTGGATTGACCGGAGCAAGGTGCTGGTTCGTTCCGGTTCAGTAAAACAGCCTGTAGCCGTCAGGTATGCGTTTGAAAATTACGCGGAAGGTGATCTTTTCGGTACAGAAGGGTTGCCGGTTTCATCTTTTAGAACAGATAATTGGTAAAATGAGAAAGCACGTCACAGGCACGATATTCGCACTGATTATAACTCTTTGTTCAGCCTTCGGGCAGGGCAGAGAGATTTCTGATTATAATATAGTATGGACGACGACTCAGAGCAGCGGTTCCCATGAATCAATGCCTTGTGGCGGCGGTGACATCGGCTTGAATGTGTGGGTGGAAAATGACGAAGTGCTGTTTTATTTCTCCAAAAGCGGTTCGTTTGATGAAAATAATACCTTCCTGAAATCAGGAAGAATCAGGCTCAAAACTTTTCCGGATATTTTCAGAGAAGGAGATTTCAGTCAGAAGTTAAATCTGGAAAAAGGGAGCGTTGAAATCAAATCCAACGGCACTTCCATCGAAATTTGGGTGGATATTTTCCGACCTGTCATTCACATGGAGATTGAAAGTCCACAACGTATCCGGGCAGAGGTTTGTTATGAAAACTGGCGCTACCAAGACCGCCTGATAAGGAAAGGTGAAGGCAATCAAAACTCATACAAATGGATAATTCCAGAGGGATTGATGACAAAACAAGATGGATTTGATCTTGATAATAATTCACTCCATTTCTACCATAAAAATCAATCTCCAACTATCTTTGATGCCACAGTTGCACTGCAAGGGTTGGATTCTGTAAAATCCCAACTTTTTAATCCGTTGGAAAATCTGGTTTCTGGCGGAAAATTGTGGAGTGACCAGTTGAGATTTGACCGAACAGGAACAGGTGAATATGCCGGAACTGAGTTTCATTACTGGGCATTCAAAAGCGTAAAACCGGCAAA
>CAYTUH010000031.1:10796-12797 GCA_964441165.1 uncultured Syntrophaceae bacterium | reverse complement strand
ACGATGCCAAGAAACCCCCCGAAGATGCCCAGGTTGGTGAACAGCCCGAATACAAAAACCGATACCGCCCGCGAAGGCTCGACATGAAAGAGCCTGATCAGGGCGATGGCGCTCGCGCCTCCCACGAGGAAGGAGAGAAGCCCCAGGAAGGGGATGATCAGAAGCGTTCCCGAAGTAAAGGTGATCTTCCAGAAGGAATTCAGGATGGGGATGGGGAGCAGAAACAGGAGGGTCACGATCTTGACCCGATCGGAGGCCTTCTTGATTCGGGGGTATGGCAGCAGGCGGCTCTTCAGCAGGATGACCTGGGCAAGATATCCCGCGATCAGGCTTCCGAAGCAGACAAGGAGTATGAAAATCAGCCGTGACATAGCGCCTCCCCGGATCGTTCCGGACGATCATGCGGTCGTCATTGACCATCGCCCGGAACGGTCATTCCGGCACCAACCAGTTATCCATGACCCTCAGTCGCCATAGATTTCCGGATTGAGGCAATCGGGCGGGCGCTCTCCCTTCAGCATGGCCAGGAGATTTTCCGCCGCCTTGAGGGCCATGTTCGCGCGGGATGAGGTGGTTCCCGATGCCGTATGCGGTGTAATCACCACATTGTCCAGATCCGCCAGTCCCTCGACCATTTTCGGTTCGAATTCATAGACATCGAGACCGGCCCCGGCAATCTCCCCGTTCCTGAGGGCCGTCACCAGTTCGGCCTCGTCGACCACCGGCCCCCGCGACGTATTGATAAGGTAGGCAGTGGGCTTCATCTGCTTGAACACCTCTGCATTGAAAAGATGACGGGTTTCGGGCATGAGGGGCACATGGATGCTGAGAAAATCCGATTCCGCCACAAGTGCGGACAAGGATACCCGTTTCGCACCCAGTTCTTTTTCGAGGGTGGCATTGGGATACATATCGGCATAGAGCACCTGCATGGCAAAGCCCCGGGATTTCAGGGCCATGGCCGTCCCGATACGACCCGCACCGGCGATGCCCAGCACCTTGCCGGCCACATCACCGCCGATGAACTGCATGGGGCCCCATCCCGGCCAGGCACCCGCCCGCATGACCCGGTCCGATTCCACCACCCGGCGCGCCACGGCAAACAGCAGCGCCCAGGCCATCTCCGCCGTCGCATCGGTCAGGACACCCGGTGTGTTGGACACGGGTATTTTCCGCCGGGTCGCCCCAGGCACATCGATATTGTCGAAGCCGACGGCATAGTTTGCCACTCCTTTGATCCCCTTCGCCGCATCGTAGAATTCGACATCGATCCTGTCGGTGAGCAGGCTGATCACCCCGTCCCTGCCCCTGACCTGCTGGAGCAGCTCCTCCCGGGCAAGGGGCCGGTCGTGGGGGTTAACATCCACGTCGCAGGACTCCCGGAGCAGGTCGATGCCTTCCCGGGGAATCATCCGCGTCACATATATGTTCGGTTTTGCCATGGTCGCACCTCATGTAGCGGGACCGGTCCCGTTATTTCAGAGAAAAAAAGTTGTCCTCGATAAACCGCCAGGTGGCGATGTAATCGTCGCCGGCTATCAGCGCCGCCAGTTCGTCACCGTCGATTGCCGACAACCGGTCCCAGATCCGGTTTGTTATTCTGCTGTTGATCTCAAAAATGCCCTTGATGTCCCAGCGGGTGGGCGAAGTATCGGAGGTAAGATAATCATGGTACCCGTACTTTTTCGCATAGTAGAGAAATTCCACGTATTCGAGGAAGTGCTTGGAACCGCAGAAATAATCCCAGTCCCAGGTGGCATCGTTGTCGTTGATGTGGATATAATACGGGTAGGGACTTTCCGCGAGCATGGCCAGGGCCTCCGCCGGGTGCTCATTGCCGTACATGGAGTGGCCGAAATCAAGGGTGACGCCCATATGGGTGTTCCCGATGTCCCGCAGGAGCAGGAGCGTTTTTGCCGTCGTATCAATGAAACAGCGTCCCCGGGTTTCTTTCGGCTTACTCCGGATCGGTATCGCTTTGCAGGTTGCCGTGGGCCGCAC
>CAYTUH010000031.1:9549-10786 GCA_964441165.1 uncultured Syntrophaceae bacterium | reverse complement strand
GTATCTCTTCACGGTATGCCCCCGCCTCGCCGAAGGTCTCTACAAGGTACTTCCACATGACGGCATAATCGCACTGAAAGGAAAATTCGTAGCCGTCTCCCAGGGGACAGCAGGTCACTTTATCGGCGCCCACCGCGGCAGCGAAATCTTTTGCCTCTTTGATAAACCGGACCGCCTTGTCCCTGACTTCTTTACGATGCGAGGTAAGACCACCGTTTCGAAATTCCGGTTCCGCCTTGACATTGACGTTCACGGCAGCCACCTGCAGACGGTACTTTTCCAGGAGTTCCCGCACCGCCACCGGATCGCTCACCTCGTAGGGATAGACGATCTCCACACCGTCATACCCATCGATCAGGGTCAGTGCCTTGAACTTCTCCTCCAGGTTCCGGGGATCGTTATACTCGTGAAAACGGTCCTTTGTCCGGCCGAGAAATCCCGTTATGATGGCCATTTTCACCATGCTCTTTCCTCCCTACTTCTTTTTAATCAATGTCTGCGCCGTCTTGACGATCCAATGCTTCGATATGCCGTATTTTTCCAGCAGCTTGTCGTAGTTGCCGCTCTCGGCAAAGGTGTCGTCGAGCCCCAGGTTGTCGAAGACCACCGGTCTCTGTTTCAGGCAGAAGTTGGACAGTTCGTAGCCGAGACCGTTTCTCTTCTGGTGATTTTCCACCACGAGAAGGGCCCTCGTTTTTGCAAGCGATGCGAGGAGAGTCTCCCGGTCAAAGGGTTTCACCGAATACATGTCAATCACCTCGGCATCGATGCCTTGCTCCGCCAGTGTTTCTGCCGCTTCAATCGCCTGGAAGAGAATATCGCCATAGGTGACAATGGTGATATCCTTCCCTTCTCTCACGACCCTGCTGCCGCCGGGAACAAAATCATCACCCTCCTCGTAGATATCGAAAAGGGGGTCCCGCATGAGCCGCACGAACACGGGGCCGGGCGTCGTGAGGGCCGCATCGAAGAGTTTCCGCGCCGCCACCGTATCGGCCGGAACGAAGACCTTCATATTCGGCAGCGTGGTCATATTGGCAATATCCTCCGTGGCCTGGTGGGTCACGCCGTCTATCGCTGCGGTAATCCCGCCGTGTGACGAGAGGAACTTGACATTCAGATTGGGATAACAAACATAGGTCCGAACCGATTCGAGGGCACGCATGGTAATGAACACACCGTAGCTGGAGGCGATGACGGTTCTGCACCGCGGATTCCAGCGGGACAAAGGTGCAAT
>CAYTUH010000031.1:0-9539 GCA_964441165.1 uncultured Syntrophaceae bacterium | reverse complement strand
GATGACGGTTCTTCCGTCCGCCGCCATGCCGGCGGGGGCGCTCACCATGTTTCCTTCCGCAATACCCATGTTGAAGTAGCGGTCGGGAAATTCATCACCAAAGAGGTATGAAAAGGTAGAGTAGCCGATATCGGCTTCAAAGACAACAAAATCCTGATCAAGGTGCCCGTACTCGACCATGCGTTCCGAGAAGGAGCGCCGGGTCGGATTTTTTGCTTTCGTCGGTATCGCTTTCATCGCTCTCCCCTTATCTCCTGAAGGGCGCAGGCATACTGATCTTCCGAGGGACATTTGCCGTGCCACTCAACGCGGTCCTCCATGTAACGGATGCCCTTTCCCTTGATGGTGTCGGCGATCACCACGGCCGGTTTTCCCGTAACCTTCCGGGCGGCTTCAACGGCGGTCACGATTGCCTCCATGTCATGACCGTCGATGTGAAAGGTCTCCCAGCCGAAGGCGCTGAATTTCCCTTCAATATTTCCCATGGGCATGACATCGTCACAGCACCCGTCCATCTGGAGACGGTTTCTGTCGACAAAGGCGGTCAGGTTGTCCGTCTTGAATTTTGACGCCGCCATGGCCGCCTCCCATACATGGCCCTCGTTGATTTCGCCGTCACCGAGCATCACGTAGACCCGGTAATCCTTCCGGCGCAGTTTTCCCTCAAGGGCCATGCCGAGACCGACGCTGAGTCCGTGCCCCAGCGATCCTGTGGTCATATCCACACCGGGCGTCTTGATAATCGGGTGTCCCTGCAGGATGCTCTCAAATTTTCTGAGGGTGTGGAGCGTTTCCATGGGAAAGTAGCCCCGCATCGCCAGGCACGCATAGAGCACCGGACAGGTATGTCCCTTTGAAAGAATCATCCTGTCGCGTTCGGGCCACCGGGGATTGCGAGGATCAACCCGCAGGAAATCGAAATAGAGGGCCGTCATGATATCGGCCGCCGACAGTGACCCGCCGGGATGACCCGACTGGGCAACGTAGATCATGTCAATGATGTGAAACCGCACCTCTCTGGCCTTCTCCTCGAGATAGGCGATTCGTTCCTTTATTGATGAACTATCTCCCTTTGCCATGGTATCTCCTTCTGCGGAATGTTCCGCACGTCCCTAACCGGGATCGCCGATACCCTCTTCGTCCCGTTCCCTCATCAATTGCTCACTCGACTTTCTCAAGTGGCTCCGCATGAGTTCCTCGGCACGGAAGGGGTTCTTTGCGTTAATGGCATCGATGATGGCACGGTGTTCAGCGATGGTATCCCTGGGAAGCCGCACGAGGCCTTCAAGGCGCTCACGGTGATAGCTGAAAACAAGAATGTTGTACGTCTTCAGTATGTTTGACAAGATATCGACGCCGCCGATCTCGATGACAAAGGCATGAAAGCGACGATCTTCCTCGGCATATTTTTTTACATCCTCGGCATCGTCCGTAATGCGCAATCCCTCGAAAAAGCTGTGCAGCCTGGTGCTCTGGCTCTTTGTTATGTTGAGGGCGGCCTTGCGGGCGGCAAATCCCTCCAGGATCTCCCTGAGCTCGAAGATGTTGATCATCTCATCCCGTGAAAAACTCCGCACGAAGAATCCGCGGCGGGGGACCGCACAGATCAGCTCTTCCTGTTCGAGTTTCTTAAGGGCGCTGATCAGGGGGGTTCTGCTGACTCCGAGATCCCGGGCAAGCTTGTCCTGATAAATCTTTTCCACCGGCATGAGTCGGCGTTCAACTATCATGGATTTCAGCTTCTTATAAACCTTATGATCAAGATTTTCATGTGCGCTTCCCAACCGTTTCATGTTATATTCCTTTCAGCCCGCTCGATCTCCGTGCCTTTTCAAGAATCTTCACAAGTGGATTATGCCTTTCCTTTGCCCTTTATAATTAACAGATTATGCTTGACCCTGCCATTCTAAAATTGTATTTTGAATACAAAATTCAAATAATATTCACGGAGCGGTTTTGTCAAGCAAATTGTTGTGCACTCTATGTTATCTTATTTATTATACATTCAAGAGCTTACCCTTATGCAGTCATCTCCCGCACGCCTCTTTTTTCCAGCACCTCGACGGGATCGCATGAACCGCGGCGTATGGGCATAACGCATCGATATATTGAAACATATTTGACCACACCACCATGGGGAGAAAAAAAACATGAAACTCGGAGCAGGCACCTACGCATGGTCGGCCCAGGGCTACAGCCTTGAAGATTCGATAGGGGAAATCGCCTCCCTGAAGATAGGATATATCGACATCCTCGGGACCGGCCACGGTCATCCCGCCACTATCACCACGGAGAGAAAAAGGAATCTCAGAAGGCTGATGGACGACCTTGGCGTCACCGCCTCCAGCGTCCTCGCACTCTATGAGGGAAACATCGCCGGCGGCGATGAAAAGGAACGCGACGCAATCCGGGAGTATATGAAACAGGTTTTTGAATTCTGCGGAATTCTCGGTGCCGGGCAGATCCTCTACAAACCGGGAGACAAGTTAATCGGCATCCCCAATACCCTTGCCTGGAACAATTCCGTTGCCTTCTCACGGGAGATGGCCGCATTGGCCCGGCCATACAACATTCTGTTGACCTTCGAACTGGTACCCCGGCCCTTTGCCCTGGTACAGACCACCGAGGAAATGGGACGGTATCTTGCCGATATCGAACGGGACAATGTGTTCGCCAATCTGGACCTCGGCCATGTGGCGCTGGCCCGTGACGGCGCCGACGACGTGGCGGCCATTGCTTCCCGCACCGTACACGCCCATCTGAACGACAACGACACCTTTGATCACACCAATGATGTGGTGGGCACAGGCAGCGCACCCATCGGGGAGTACATCACCGCCCTTGCCGCGCACGGTGCCGAAGCAACCTGCCGCGGCCTGGGGCTGGAATTCGTCGCCGGGATGGAAATAGAAGTCAGCGCAGACCGGGAGCATGCTCTCACCCCCCTCGAAATCAACCGACAGTGCAGGGATTATGTCCTTGAACATATTCCCGAGATAACGCTGTAACTCCAGCGGAAAGGGGCCTTTGCCATGCATTCCCTGCAACGTGAATGGGATACCATCCTCCGTGAGGCGCCACCCCACCTCGCAGCGGAACGGATCGACGGGGAATGGCGCGCGGCGGTAGACACGCTCCAGGAAAAGATCATTGTCCTTGACGACGATCCCACGGGGACCCAGACGGTCCATTCCATCCCCGTCTATACCTCCTGGAACAAAGGGACCCTCGAAAGGATTCGACGGGACCCGTCGAAGGTGGTCTACATCCTGACGAATTCACGGGCCCTGCCGCCTCGGGAGTCCCGGGAACTCCATCTCCGTTTCGCCCGCAATCTGGTGGATATCTTTGATGAGGCCGACGAACCCTACCTCCTGATTTCCCGGAGCGATTCGACGCTCCGCGGACACTATCCACTGGAAACGGAGACCCTGCACGGCGTTATTTCTGAACGCCACCCGATTCAGGGCGAGTGCATCATCCCCTTTTTCCTGGAGGGCGGCCGGGTCACCGTTGACGATATCCACTATGTAAAAGAAGGTCCCCTCTTGACGCCGGTGGCACGGACCGAATTCGCCCGTGACGCCGTATTCGGGTACCGGTCATCAAATCTGCGGAACTGGATCGAGGAGAAAACGAGCGGCCGCTGCCCCGCCTCAGCGGTGACGAGCATCTCTCTCGCCATGCTGCGCAGCGGCGACGTAGAGGCCCTCATGGAGACCCTTGCAGGCATCCACGACTTCGGAAAGGTGGTGGTCAACGCCCTCGACTACGCCGATCTGAAGGTCTTCGTCACGGCTCTCGCACAAAGCATGAACAGAGGAATGCGATTTCTCTTCCGAACCGCCGCATCCTTCGTGCAGGTGGTGGGGGGCATCACCCCGGCGCCCCTGCTTACGGCGGAGGCACTCTATCCCCGAGGGAAACCCGACGCACCGGGACTTGTGGTCGCCGGTTCCCATGTTGACATGACCACCCGCCAGATCGAGGAACTCCGGCCCCTCTCCCGTATCCGCTTTATCGAGTGGGATGTCCACCGGGCGGTATCGCGGGACAGGGCGGAGGCGGAATCACGACGGGTCATCAGGGAGATGGAATCGGCCTTTGACGGCGGCCGGGATGTCTGCGTCTATACGTCCCGAACATATGCCGGGGAAAGAGGCCATGGGACCTCCGGCGAGGAGGATCTCCGTTTTTCACGGACCGTTTCGGAAGGACTGGTGAGGGTTGTGCGGGGCATCACCAGGCAACCGGGATTTCTGATCGCGAAGGGCGGCGTCACATCCAGCGATATCGCCGTGAAGGGCCTGGGCATCGGGCGGGCCACGGTCATGGGACAGATTCTCCCGGGCATTCCCGTCTGGCGGCCGGACGATGACAGCCGTTTTCCCGGGCTGCCCTACATCGTCTTTCCCGGCAATGTGGGGAATGACGATACGCTGAAAAAGATAATAGAACTGCTGAGATGAGGAACCCGCGGCCAGGCATCCGGGTTACCATACTGACGCTGTTGCGGAAACAGCGGAAGACAGCGTCATCGCACAGACATTGATCCACGTCGTTATCCCCGTGACAGCGCGGGAAACAAAAAAACGGGCCACCGCGAGAGGCGCTGGGTGACCCGTCATTATTATTACGAAGTTTTTCCCGTACCCCCCGTCTCAAGGCCATCCTTCGGCATTGACGAGAGGACCTTTTCCACCATTATTCGTTCTTCAGGAACAGTCCGTCCGGATCGAGCTCTTCCCGCAATATCCGTATTTCCTCAGCCGTCGGCGGGTGCGTTTCCTTCACATCCTCGGCTATCTTCAAATCCCACCCCGTGTTCTCCCTGACCATCTCAACGGTCACGCCGGGATGGTATGATTCGAGATACATTTCCTTTGTCACGGGATCAAAGCGCAACAATCCGAGGCTCGAGACAACGAGGGAGGGTCCTTTCCCGGGAAATCCAAGTTTCTCTCTCGCGTCCATCCCGTCCAAGTAACCGGGGGTAGTGACAAAATCAACCTTTTCCACAAACCGTCTCTTGTTGTGGGGCATCATGATGATGGTTCGCAGGCAACAGTTTCCGATGTCGTTGGCTCCCCCGCTCCCGGCGAACCGTACCGTCGGGTTATGGTAATCCCCGATTACATGGGCATTGAGATTGCCGTATTTATCGATCTGTGCGCCGCCGAGGAATCCCAGATCAACCTCACCGGCGTGAACGATTCCCAGGCCTTCAGGGAGTCCGCCCGGCATGGCGGGGCCGGGCACCGGCGAGGCCTCTGCCACCGAAAGGGGAGTTATCCCGGGCCTGGCGTCAATTACCCCTGACTCGTATATGGATATCATATTGGGAGTGCGGGTAATTTGAGCGAGTTTTGCGGCCAACAGCGGCAGCCCCGTACCGATAATGACCTTTTCACCGTCTTTAATCTCCCGTGCCGCCGCCACTGCCTGTAATTCCTGTAATGTGTAATCCTTGCTTATTTCTACCATAACGGATACTCCCTTTAATAACCGAAATTAACCGAATTGGACTGAATGGTTTTCGCTTTTAAGTCCATGAACTTCTTGAATCCGTATTTCTTGACAAATTTTTCCATGTACTCCGTGCGATCGGAAACACCATAGACCCATTCATCCATGAACTCCTTCCAGCCATCAATGTCTTTCGTTCTTTTGATGTACTCGAAGATGAAATCCCGGTCCTCTTTATAATGTCCCTGACAGTGCTTCGGATGTGAACCATAGGGTATTTCAACCACGGCCGATACCTTGTACCCGGGAAGTATTGTCCTGTTCGGGTCTCTTCCGATTTCTTCACGGCTTACGATCTCTTCAACTGACACCACAAGCGTTTTGCACGCCCGGACACTCCAGGGAGCATCCCCCATATTACCCCACATCTGGACATTCCCCTCTTCGTCAGCTCGTTGGGCGTGAAAATACCCTACTTCTGGTTTCAATGCGGGAACCAGGGCATGTTGAGTCCCCGATCCGAAGGGATCGTCAAGTAACTTGACTTTATCCTCTCCCATCCAGCTCGAATGGGTCATCATGTCACTGCCCTTCAGACTGTTCAGGGGCACATAGGGTATACCCAGCGCCCCCGCCATAAAACGGACCGCCATGGAAAAGTTCGTATAATCCTCCATTTCAACCTTGTGAGGGATACCTTTTTCCATTGCCCTTCTGAACGAATAACAGGGACCGAAGACTTCCATCCACACGTATGAGGATATAATTCTATCGACACAACCGGCACCAATGAGCTGGTCTGCGTGTTCGTTGTACGCGGACGCGCAAATGGTCAGATTTTTCTTTCCCTGCCGTATTAATTCATGAGTCAGGGCATAGGAGATGCCGTGGAAAAACCCTCCCACCAGCACCGTTTCCCCATCATGAATAAATCTTGAAACAGCTTCCTTCGCTGTCATTACTTTGGATGATTGCATCTATTATGTACCTCCATGAATATTGTACGGGAAGCGAATATGGAACGCTTCAACGCTCTCCGGCGTTTCCGGGATGCCTCCGAAACGGAGACTCATTTTTACACTTGCAGATTTTCTAGAACCGTGGCCGCACCAAGGCCGCCTCCGCAACAGGAACTGAAGATTCCATATCTTCCGTTCTTGCGAATCAATTCCCGCATGGTAAATATGCAAATCCGTGCACCCGATGCACCATTGGGATGACCAAAGGCAATCGCGCCTCCGTTTGGATTCCACTTATCCATATCAACAGTTCCACCCGTCTGATTTTCCAATTCCCTGATAACCGCCAGATTCTGCACCGCAAAGGCTTCATTACACTCAAAAACATCAATATCCGAAAGTTTCAATCCCGCGCGTTCCAGGGCCAGCGGCATGGCATAGGCCGGGGCAATGCCCATAATTGAAGGATCTACTCCGTAATCGCCTCCGCTGATCCACCTGGCCATCGGTTCATAACCAAGTTCAATTGCTTTGTCTTTCGTCATCATCAAGACAAAAGCCGCTCCGTCATTCCGCCCCGATGAATTGCCCACAGTAACCGTACCACCCTTTTTAAATACCGCGGGCAGGGTAGCGAGCTTATCAAGAGGAGTAAGCCGGGGGTGTTCGTCAACCTTGAATTCAACAGGGGGCTTCTTTTTCCCCTGTGAAATCATGACCGGGATTATTTCTTCTTCAAATAATCCTGTGTCAATCCCGTTCCGCGCCAGTGTCTGACTGCGAAAGGCAAATTCATCCTGTTCGTCTCGCGAGATGTTATATATCTCCTGAAGATTCTCCGCCGTCAGTCCCATGTCATTGGGACCATAGGCCTGGCCCTCTTCCGGAACAGGAGCTAACTGCGGTTCAAGGTACTGCGGAGGAATGAGCCGGTAGGGTTGTGTGCTCTGAGAAAACCGCGCCGGAACCTGACTGTAGCCTTCCATTCCACCGGCAATAATAATATCCCCATGATTCGCAAGGATTCTCCATGCGGCATGATTGATGGCATCAATGGCGGAGCCGCATTGCATTTCGATATAGGTGGCGGGGGTACTGGAGGAAACGCCCGCGCGCAACATTGCCCAGCGCGCAGGATTGATTGCATGGGCGCACCCCAGCGCGTTCCCCACAAACACGGTATCTATCCTTGCCTTTTCCTGGATTCCTGTTTTCTCAAGCAGCCCCTTAATACCGATCGCACCCAATTCTTCAGGAGTAAAGTCTTTCAATGAACCTCCCATTCTTCCAAAGGCGGTTCTGACACCGTCCACGAAAACCACTTCTCTTGTATTCATATACTGACCTCCACTAAAGATGATTTATAAACGTCTGATATCTCATCACTCGGAAAATACATACAATATTATTTTCTGAAAGCACTCCTTTTCCCGTACAGCTTCTTGTGTGGGAAGGAACTGAATGCGTCATGTTGATCATGAAGCGATGTTTCCTTTTAGTTGTATCTTATATTTTGAAGCAAAACACTCAGAAATAACTTTTCGTAACAGGATGTATACCAATTGTCAACTTTTATTTACATTACGGTGCGTACCCAAATACCCATGTTATCGTTATTACAGGAATAGTGATACCTGGTCGTTTTTTCTTGACAGCCCGTTTTTTTGAATGTATAGGATTGTTTCATATCATGACACATAGGGCAGCTTGGCTTGCTGCCCTCAACGCATCACAATAGTATACTTAAAGATTACAAAACATAGTGTAGTATCCATTACCGTAATCACTGATTTGGAGGAGGACTGAAAAAGGTGATCATTGAATCAGAAATCGGGAAAAGGATAAAAGATTACAGGGTCAAGAAAAATTTGACCCTGCAAGAGCTTGCCGATTTGAGCGGCTTTACCAAGGGCTACATATCAAAAGTTGAAAAATCAAAAAAAGCTCCTCCGGTATCAACTTTGAGCAAAATATCCACAGTGCTTGGAGTTCCCATCTCCGTTCTCCTGGGCGTGAACGACCATGTAAATGATATTTGTTTCGTAAAAAGAGACGACAGGCCAGTAATGGCGGGACGCGGATCAAAATTCGGCTATAGCTACGAAGCGTTATCCCATCCCTTTGCCGGCAAACATATGGAACCCTTCATCCTCTCCTACCCCCACGAAAAAGCCGATCCTCCCGTATGGTTCAAGCACGAGGGAGAAGAGATGCTTTTTTTACTGACGGGAAAGATGAAGTTTTGTCATAGCGGCAAGGAATTTCTTCTCGAACCGGGGGACTGCCTCTATTTTGATTCAAGCATTCCGCATTACGGCGAGCCCATTGAGTGCGAAGAGAAGTGTAGATGCCTCATAGTAATGTATAACACGTAGCGCATTATTATTAATGAAACAATTGATGGATACGGAGAACTACACCGGCCCGTATATGCTTTGCCCATATCGAATCATTCGATGCCGTCGTCGAGATTGAACCTTATTTCTGTATTCCATCACGATCGGATGCTCCAGCATTCGAACAGCTTTATCAAATTCGCTAACAAGGAAGAAAGGATCTGATATAATGAACGAAATTCCTGTATTTTTTCTCCATGGTCTTGTTTACGCGGGACTTCTCTTTCTCGTATCTTCAGGTCTCACCCTCGTGTTCGGCATGATGAACGTGCTCAATTTTGCCCATGCGGCGTTTTACATGCTCGGCGCGTACTTTTCCTATTCACTGTTGAGGGTGACCAACAACTTCTGGCTATCTCTCGTGGTGTGCCCCCTGTTGCTGTTTCTGATCGGCATGGTGGTGGAGAGGTTTCTGCTGCGCCGTGTCCACAGGTTCGGGCACGTTCACGAACTGCTTCTCACCTTCGGGCTGGCCTACATCATTACCGAGTCGGTCAAATGGATATGGGGAAACTATCCGCTGGCCGTCAGTTTAAGCGGGTGGCTTACGGGCACGATCAATATTCTCGGGTTTTCATATCCGGTGTACCGTCTGTTCATGTTCGGCTGCTCCATCGCCATCAGCGGAATAATGGCCTTGATGATGTATAAGACAAGAATCGGAGTAATCGTGCGGGCTGCCGTAAATGACGGCGAGATGGTCAATGCCCTGGGGATC
>CAYTUH010000030.1:11740-13166 GCA_964441165.1 uncultured Syntrophaceae bacterium | reverse complement strand
GGGCCACTGCCACTAAATCTTCCCGAGGGGACCTGATCACTATTGCCAGCTACGTCTCCGTGGATGAGGAAGAGGCGCAGAAATGGTCGGCAAAATGCGTGCTCCTCGGTGAGAGTAACACGGTCAAAAAAGTGAATTCATAGAGCTGTTCCGGAACGGGCAACAGAGGTATGTGAAACAGACGGGGCTGTAGTGCCCCGTTTTGTGCATTAAAGAGATGTTGAAAAAAACCCGTCTTTCTGATAACAAGTGCTCTCCGTCGAATAATGCAGGAATTGCAATAAAATATGAGAAAAAAAGTTAAAAATATATTTCTAACCGGCATCGCCGCGGTTATCCCCCTCGGTCTCACGATTTACATACTCCATTTCATCCTCGGCATGATGAACAAGCTGGCAAAGATCCTCCCTGCCCGCTTCAGTCCCGACAAGTTGCTCCCCTTCCATGTGCCCGGCCTCGATCTGATTATTGCCATCATTTTTATTTTCATTATCGGTCTCATCGTGAAGAGTTACGTCGGTAACAAACTGGTGGCTCTGGGCGAGGACATCGTCGGCAGAATCCCCCTGGTAAACGGCATATACAAGGCGATAAAAAAACTGGTCGATGCCATATTCAGTGAACAGAACAACAGCTTCAAGCAGGTGGTCCTTATCGAGTATCCCCGCAAAGGGCTTTATTCGGTTGCCTTCGTGACCGGTGAGTCGCGCGGTGAGGTCCAATGGAAAACGGAAAAGAAATGCATTAATCTCTTCGTTCCCACGACGCCGAATCCGACGTCGGGATTTTATATCATGGTGCCCGAAAGTGATGTGATCAATCTCGACATGACTGTTGAAGAAGCCTTTCGGTTGATCATCTCGGGCGGCATCATTTCGCCTGAGGACGTGCCGGATCACAATGGAGACAATGATAAGTAACACATTAAAAAATATACAGGAAAAGGGGAAAGGGCGTTATGTTTATCACAGCTGAAGCAGTCAAGGTCGGTCATCCCGATATTGTCGCCGATACGATCGCGGCACGCATCATAGCGGAAATTCTCGATGAAGAGCACAAGATCGGAATGAATGTCGATACGATGCCTCATTGCGGACTGGAGGTCTTTCTCGGGAAGGGCTTCTGCATAGTCGGAGGTGAGGTGTCGACGAGAATCTATATCGACATTGAAAGGAGTATCAGAAAGACGGTTCTGTCTCTGGGCTACAACGACGCCGCCGTGGGTCTGAACGGTCACTCCCTGGGGGTTTTCAATGCCATTATTCCGCAGTCACCCGATATCAACATCGGTACGCGGTCCGACCTGGGCAAATACAAGGAAATCGGAGCAGGCGATCAGGGAATCATGTACGGTTTCGCCTGTGATGAAACTCCCGAGCTTCTCCCCCTGACCTATGTCCTGGCCAGTCGGATGATGCATACCTTT
>CAYTUH010000030.1:2646-11637 GCA_964441165.1 uncultured Syntrophaceae bacterium | reverse complement strand
CGTGAGAGTGGCGAAAGTCCTGATGTCAAACGCTATCGATTATCGGTACGTGACCGTAAGCAATGAGCTCGAAGAAGTGGCGAAAGAGATCGCCTTTGGATGCCTGAAGGACTGGGTGGATGACAAAACGGAATTCCTGTTCAATCCCACCGGCGAGTGGCAGGCCGTTCATTCCTGCAGCGCCGCTGATTCGGGAGTGACGGGCCGCAAACTCGTATGCCAGCTTTACGGTGCCTATCCCGGTGCGCAGCTGGGAGGCGGGTCCATCGTGAACAAATCCCCCGAGAAGGTTGACTGCACCGCCGTGTTCGGGACCCGGTATGCCGCAAAGAATGTCGTGGCATCCGGTCTTGCTACAAAATGTTCGGTACAGATCGCCTATGCAATCGGGGTTGCCAGACCCATGTCGATCTACGTGAATACCTTCGGAACGGGTGTGCTTCCCGACAGGGAGATTTCGCGGATCGTCGAAAAGGTCTTTGATTTTACCCCCCGGGGGATGATCGAACGGTTCGACATGCTGAACGGCGATACCTACCGGCGAATCGCGAAGACCTTCTTCCTGGATGATTATCTCTGGGAAAAGACAGACATGATTGACGTACTGAAAAAGGAAGCGGGTGTTTGATATGGAATACGATATCAAGGATATCGGCCTTGCCGAGGACGGAAAGATCAGTGTCGAGTGGGCAAACAAGAGCATGCCCGTCCTGAACAGCATCAAGGAACGATTCGCCAGTGAAAAACCTCTGGCGGGAGTCCGTTTGGGTGCCTGCCTGCACGTAACGACGGAAACGGCAAGCCTGATGGAAACCCTGAAGGCCGGCGGTGCGGAGGTTTCCCTCTGTGCATCCAACCCGCTCAGCACGCAGGATTATGTGGCGGCCTACCTGGTGAAATATCATGAAATTCCGGTACACGCCATAAAGGGCGAGGACCGCGATGTCTACTATAAGCATATCAATTCCGTTCTCGACACGAACCCGAAAATCACCATGGACGACGGCGCCGATCTCGTCTCGACCATTCACGGCGAACGAAAGGACCTGATCGAGGGTATTATCGGGGGAACGGAAGAGACCACGACGGGTGTGATCCGGTTAAAGGCGATGGCCGAGGACGGCGTCCTTCGATTTCCCCTCATTGCCGTGAACGATGCCAAGACAAAACATTTTTTCGACAATCGATACGGAACCGGCCAGAGCACGCTGGATGGTATCATCAGGGCCACGAATCGCCTGATTGCGGGGTCCGTCTTTGTGGTCTGCGGCTACGGCTGGTGCTCGCGAGGCCTGGCGATGCGGGCTTCAGGGATGGGTGCCAATGTGATCATTACGGAAGTCGATCCTCTTCGGGGGCTGGAAGCCGTCATGGACGGATACCGGGTCATGCCGCTTGCCGAGGCAGCCGAAATAGGCGATTTCTTCTGTACCCTCACCGGTGACATAAATGTGATCCGGCGGGAACACTTTCGGAAAATGAAGGATGGCGCCATTGTTTCCAACTCCGGGCATTTCAACGTGGAGCTTGATCTGGACGGATTAAAGGAAATCGCCACCTATCGCGGCAGAATCAGGGAATACATCGACCAGTATGAGCTGGAGAACGGTCGATCCGTCTACATTCTGGGTGAGGGAAGGCTGATCAACCTTGCCGCTGCAGAGGGGCATCCTTCAAGCGTCATGGATATGAGTTTCGCCAACCAGGCCCTGGCCGCCGAATATCTGGTAAAGAATGCCGACACCCTCGATAATATCGTCTACAGTGTGCCCGACGATATCGACCGGGAAATCGCGCGACTGAAGCTTGCCTCCATGGGGATCTCCATCGATACCCTGACGCCGGAGCAGGAAAAGTACCTGAGTTCCTGGGAAATGGGCACCTGAATGAATAAAGGGCCGGCAGCCCGTGAGCTGCCGGCCCTTTATCGTCTGAGACGTTTTGTTCCGTGGGTTTCACCTATTACGTCACTTCGACGGGATCTCTTTCAGATATTCGTCCCGTTCCTGTTTATAGGTGCCGTATCCTTCATGGTGTCGGCCGTCGTAGTCCGGGTCATCTTCGTTTTTCATATCGCTGATATTATGCAGTGTTTCGTAAAGGGAACTCTTGAGGGTGTCGAGTGAACAGCCTGACAAGAGGGTGAAGAAAAGAATCGTGAGGACCATGAGCGCCGGAAGCCTTTTCCGGTTCATTCGCCCTTCCCGTGCCCGCGGCGGCAATCCCTGTTTGGCAAAGGTTCTCACGTCTTTACTCGCATGAACATCACCAGGGCAATTGCTCCCAGGATAATGTTCGCCGTCCATGCCGCCAGGAAAGGCGGCAGTGTTCCCGATCGTCCCAGTGAAATCGAGAAGGCGAAGAAAAGCCAGTAGGAGAAGCCGATGACGATTCCCAGGCCGATGCTCCGGGCGACTCCGCCGCTTCGTTCCGATCGTATTGAAAATGAAATGCCCAGTATTGCCAGTATGATGTTGACCAGGGAAAAGGAGAGCTTTCCATGCATATCTGCGAGATATTGCGTTGCGTCATACCCTTCCGACTTGATTTTTGTAATATAATTTCTTAGTTCGAAAAACCCCATTTCATTGGTGTCTTTCTGGGCGATCATGAAGTCCGCTGGTTTCTCGGCAAGATCGATCACCCGTGACTGCACCCGTTCGACTGCCGGAAAATCTCTCTCGGGAAAGGTCGTAATCAGCAGGTCCCGGAAATGCCACTTCCCGTTACTCCATCGTGCCTCCCGCGCGTCGATCCGTTTGGTGAGGTTCATGGAACGGTCCAGGTAGTTGATGCGAATGCCCTTCAGCACCCCCCGCTCCGCGTCGAAGAGGGCGAAGTTGTAAATGCCGTCACGGCCCTTGTACCATATCTCATTCTGTTTGAACGAGCCCAATAGCTTTCTCTTCTGTACTTCCACCAGTTTGATATGTTTCGCTTTCTGATTGGCATAGGGTGTGAGAAACTCGTTCAGGAGAAAGGAGAGGATACAGATGATGCACGAAAGAAGGATAAAGGGAATGGTGAGGCGGTAGAGACTGACGCCGTTTGCCTTCATTGCCGTTACTTCACTGTTTTTGGAAAGGATGGCAAAGGTGATGAGGGTGCCCAGCAGCAGTGCCACGGGAAGCATCTGGGAGAGGATCGAAGGAACGGTAAAACAGAAATAGGAAAGCATCTGATATACCGTTGCGTGGTTGCTCAGAAACATGCGCACCCGTTCGAAAAAATCGACGATCAGGTAGAGGCCGATCAGGGAGATGATGATCATGAGAAAGTTCTTCATGAATTCCCGAAGGATGTACCGGTCGAGTATGTTCATCCTTTCTCTACGACCCCCGCTGTCCTTTGCTCCCGAAATGGCCTTTTACCGCCGTGATGAATGACATCAGTCGTCCCGTGTCTACGGGAATCACCTGTTCTTCCCGTGCCGTCTTGATGAGAATATGGATGCCGAGAATGCCGAGGATGAGGTTCGGACCCCAGGCGCCGATGACGGGAGAGATCCTCCCCGTTTCCCCCAGTGCTTCGCCGCTCAGCTGAAGCACATAGTAGATCATGACGATGCAGAGTCCGACAACGAATCCCCGCGATTTTCCGCTTCTCTGCCTGACGATACCCAGGGGTATCCCGAGAATTCCAAAGACCAGGCATGAAAGGGGAATGGTGAATTTATGATTCAATTCAAGGACAAGTTCCCTCCTGAGCCGGTCGGGAAGGGAGGTCTTTCCGATCTCCCTCGCCAGTTCGGTGAGGGACATTTCCCTGCTGTCCTTGGTGACGCCGCCACCTGCGGCCGGACCGGCCTGTGAAATGTCGAGGTTGATGTTGTAGGAGCTGAACTCCATCTTTTTGTAATGCTGCAGGTCCTGACCCACCGTATGGGTGCTCCCCTTTTCAAGCCTGAGGGTGACGGTCAAGGATTCGGGATTCGATACCAGGTAGCCCCGGTTCGCGATGATGGTCATCGGTTCCTGCGCCGTTCTGCTGTCGTAGATGAAGATCCCCTCCATGAAGTCACCGTGGACGGGAATGCTGTCCGCGTAGAGAACCAGTCCCGCAAAGTCGTCATTGAAGACCTTTTCCTTGATGCCGATACTTGCCTTCTGCCTGGCAATTTCGAAAAGGAGGGTTTTTGTGGCAAAATTTCCCCCGGGGACGAGAAAGAATCCCATCAGTGCCGTGGCGATGAAGGCCCCCGCCGCGATGACGGCGACAGGCGGCACCAGCTGGTAGAGACTGAGTCCCGATGACTTCATGACGGTAATTTCGTTGTCGCCCGACATTCTGCCGAGACCGATCAGGATGGAAATGAGCAGGGATACGGGTATGGTAATGACAAGGAAGGAAGGCATGAGGTAGAGGATCAGCTTCAGGACGGAGAAGAGGGAAATTCCCTTGTTGATCATGAGGTCCATGAGCTGAAGTATCCTTCCCATAAGGAGCACGAAGGTAAGGATGAAGAGGATAAGGAAGAAGGGCTGGGAGATCTCCCTTATGATATATCTCAAGATGATACGGTGCATGCCCTTCGGGTTCCCTTCCGATTTCTTCAATGATGTTTTGCCTATAACACATATGAACCCCTTTGAAAATAGACAAAGCGGCAGGCCGGTACCGTCCGGGGCACTCCGCCCCTGCCGGAACGGCGGGCCGCTTTCTTACTCATTGACCTTGATGATGTAATTTGCTAAACCTACCTATCCTTAATAGTTGAGGTTTTTTATGATCGACCTTCACATGCACTCCATATTCAGTGACGGTGAGCTGATACCCGCCGAGCTCGCCCGCAGGGCGGAGGTTGCCGGATGCCGGGCCATCGCGATTACCGATCACGCGGACCGTTCAAATCTCGATTTCATTATTCCCCGTATCGTCCGTGTCTGTGAAAGCATCAACCGGTTCGGAACCATACGGGCCGTACCGGGAATCGAACTCACCCATCTTCACCCCCGTGAGATATCCTCGCTGGCCGCCGAATCGCGGGAACTGGGGGCGCGGATTGTGGTGGTCCATGGCGAGACAGTGGCCGAACCGGTCATGGCGGGTACGAACCGCGCGGCCCTGGAAGCGGACATCGATATTCTCGCCCATCCGGGACTGATTGCAGGAGAAGATGCGGCACTTGCGGCGGAACGGTCCATCCTGCTCGAGATTTCAGCACGGAAGGGGCACAGTCTGACGAATGGTCATGTGGCTCAGCAGGCCCGGAAACACGGCGCCGGTCTGGTGCTGAATACGGACAGCCACTCACCGGGCGATCTCATCGGAAGGGAATATGCGCGAATCGTGGCCAGAGGAGCCGGATTGACGGAATCGGAAATTGACGCAATGTTTCGAAACGCGCAACGCCTGATCGATACAATCGACGGAGCGGCATGAAGGCGATCTTTCTCTCCGACGCCCATCTCAGAGGCCCCCGTGACGCCGGATACGGGCATCTGCTCCATTTCTTCGACGAAGTGGAAACGGAGACGGACCATCTCTTTATTGTGGGGGACTTTTTCGATTTCTGGTTCTGCCGAAAAGACAGGCTCTACCCCCCCTTCCGGACGATTGTGGAAAAGCTGCTGGGACTTCAGCGCAGGGGGGTGCAGCTCCATTTATTCGAGGGGAACCATGACTTCTTCCTGGCCGACTACTTCTCGGACTACGGAGTGGAGATCTTTCCCGAAAGCGCGACGGTGGAGCTGGAGAAGACACGCATTTACGTGTCCCACGGCGATAGAGTCGACAGGTCGAACAAGCGCTACCTCCTGCTTCGAAAGTTCCTGAGGAGCAGTGCGGTCTACCTGCTCCAGAAGAATGTGCCGCCGTCCCTTTTGTGGCGTATCGCGAAAGCAAGTTCGGACCTCAGCAGGGGGCAGCTCGGATGGACCGACGATGGCCTGACGGCGACAATGAGGGCCTTCGCAGAGACGAAATTTCATGAAGGTTTCGATGCCGTTGTGCTGGGGCACTGCCATCGACCCCTGATCGCACGTGAATCCGTTGACAGCAGAGAGAGAACACTGGTATTACTGGGTGACTGGATCAGGCATTTTACCTATCTGCGTTACGAGAACGGGCGATTTGAACTGCAGCGGTACGGTGGTTGAGGTGCAAGTTGAATGTGGAAAGTTGCGGGTTGCAGCGGCGATTCGAATTTTGAATTTTTATATATAAAGGATATAACTCAATGAATTTCGGTGGAATAGATTCCGGGAACGCCGCCTTTGCGGATGCCCGCTTTGTGGTGATTCCCGTTCCCTACGACCTGACCTCGACCTACGTGACGGGTTCCCGTAAAGGGCCAGCGGCGATACTGGATGCATCGTGCAACATGGAACTCTATGACGAGGAACTCCGCAAGGAAACCTTTCTCGCAGGCATTCATACGACGGACCCACTCGACGCGGATGCGCGCGGTCCGGAGCACATGATGGAAAAAGTGTACCATGAAGTCCTTCGTGTCGTCGATTCCGGCAAGGTGCCGGTCATGCTCGGCGGCGAGCACAGCATTTCTCTCGGTGCCGTAAGGGCCGCCAGGGAAATCTATCCATCGCTTTCGGTACTGCAACTGGATGCCCATGCCGATTTGCGGGATACCTACGAGGGCAGTCCCTTCAGCCATGCCTGTGTGGCCCGGCGCATTTCGGAAATCTGCCCGCTCGTGCAGGTGGGTGTGCGAAGCATGAGCGCTGAAGAAGCGGTATTCATGGAGAAAAGTGAAATAGTTACGGTCACTCCCCGGGATGTGCATGAGGATGATCGATGGATAAAAAAAGTTTGTGAAAATTTATCGAACGATGTATATGTGTCCGTCGATTTAGATGCCTTTGATCCATCCGTCATGCCGGCAACGGGGACTCCTGAACCGGGGGGTATTTACTGGAAAGACGTGGTCCGGTTAATGAGAGAGGTTGCCGACAACTGCAAGATACGGGGGATAGACGTTGTTGAACTCTGTCCCATTCCCGGAATGGTCGCTCCCGATTTTACGGCAGCCAAATTAGCGTACCGGATCATGGGATATATCGAATACCAATCCCACGAATAAGGAGACCCGAGATTGAACAATTTTGTGCCCAAAAAGATATTTTTCACCAAAGGTGTCGGTTTTCATAAAGAGGAACTTCATTCATTCGAACTTGCACTGCGCGACGCAGGTATTGAAAAATGCAACCTCGTCATGGTATCGAGCATTTTCCCTCCGGGATGCAAGGTCGTTTCCCGTCAACGGGGACTGGAGGAGCTCGAACCCGGAAAAATCACCTACTGCGTCATGAGCAGAAACTGCAGCAATGAAGCGAGGAGACTCATCGCCGCGTCGGTAGGGTGCGCCATACCGGCTGACAAGACCGCTTACGGCTACATCAGCGAACACCATGCCTTCGGCCAGACGGAAAAGGAAGCTGGAGATTACGCGGAAGACCTGGCGGCGGCGATGCTGGCATCGACACTCGGTATCGATTTTGATGTCGATGCGAGCTGGGACGAGAAGGAAGAGATATTCAAGATCAGCGGCAAGATAGTCAGAACACGCAATGTAACGCAGTCGGCCATCGCCCGTAACGGCGGGCACACGTCGGTTCTGGCGGCGGCGGTATTTATTCTCTAACGATAAAGAAACGCTTCGATGCTTTGCGCCTGTGAAGCGGTATCCGCATGTCGCTCCGCAGGTGTTGAAATCTCAGGGGGGATGAATAATCGTGTTTCTTTACCAGCTCAGGGAGTGCTATGTCTATCTGGCGCTTCCCGCAACGGGTTTTGCCGTCCTGATTGCCCTTGCAGGCGTCTCGCTTCTGAAGGGCAGAAAAAACACTACGAACAGACTGTTTGCGCTTATCTGTTTCTTCGGCGCCCTGATCAACTTCGATGTGGCGCTGGTCTCATTCCTCGCCGATCGTGATTTGGCCCTCACCCTGGACCGGTTGACCTATCTCTTTTTCGTCTTCGGCATACCCGTCTATATACAGTTCGTTCATTCCTTTTTAAACATTACTTCACGGCGCTGGCTCGAAATTACGGCCTATCTCTTCAGCGCCGCGCTCTTCCCCCTGACGCAGACCCGCTTCTTCATCACCGGGTTTCATGAATACCCCTTCGGCATTATCGCCCAGGCGGGACCCGCCTATTCGGTATTTGCAACAGCCGGGGGGTGTGCCGTACTCTACTGCATACTGACCCTCTACCGCGGTATGATACAGGCCTCCGACAACCAGCAACGCAATCGTATCAAATATGTCCTGGTGGGGTTGGGCCTGACCTCCTTCATGATAATGCTGAACTTCTTCCCCGTTACGGGATTCAATGTCTACCCCATGGGAAATCTGAGCTTTCTCCCGGCCCTCGTTCTCGCCGTGGGCGTCCTGAAATATGACCTGCTCGACATGGGAGCGCTCATACGAAAGGGAACGATCTATTTCGTCCTGACGGGGTTTCTGACCGCCTTCTATATCCTTGTCATCTAGCTTTTCAATGTCTTCTTCATGGAACGCAGCACACCGCATCCCGTTGCGCTGCCCCTGGCACTTGCCCTTCTGATCGTGCTTTTCTTCAATCCCATGAGAGAGCGCATTCAGGGCTTTGTTGAACGATCCCTCTTCATGGGAACCTATGATTACCGGGAAACGCTGCAAAACATCAGCAACAGGATGACCACACTGCTCAGGATCGATGAAATCACGGACTACCTGACGCAGTCGATTGCCGCTGCCCTGAATGCCGAAAATGTATCCTTTCTTCTCTGTGCCCGGGAAAGGGAAACCATCGGACTCTGCGCGAAGCAGGGCGGCCATGCATCCATCACGACGGTTTCTCACGACAGTGCCCATGTTGCGCCGTTCTTTGAACGAAGAAAGAACCCCCTGACAAGACCTTCCGTAGAGCGGCTCTCCATCGATCCCGACGAACGGAAGGGGCTCTGCGATCTTTTCGATGCGACCGGTGCGGCGCTTCTTGTCCCCGTTCTCTACCGGGGGGGGCTTTCAGGACTTATTGCACTGGGAG
>CAYTUH010000030.1:1172-2636 GCA_964441165.1 uncultured Syntrophaceae bacterium | reverse complement strand
AAGCGGTCCGGTCAGCTCTATGTCCACGAGGACATGGAACTGCTGACGACGGTTGCCAACCAGACGGCCATTGCCGTGGAGAATGCCGAACGCTATCAGGAGATCGAAAATATCAACCTGGAGCTTGAGGAAAAAGTCGTCAGAAGGACGGCGGCGTTGCAGAAAGCCCTTGACGAGAAAGAGCGAACCCAGCAGCAGCTTATCCGCTCCGAGAGTCTTGCCGCCATCGGTCAGCTTGTGGCGGGAACAGCCCACGAATTGAACAATCCCCTGGCCAGCGCCTCGAGTCTGGTCGAGACAAGCATCGAAGCAGCCGGCGAGTGGCTCCCGTCGGGCCGGGAAACGGACGATCTGGTGGACGACCTCCGGTTTTCCTTAAAAGAACTGAAGCGGGCGGGGCACATCGTAAAAAGCCTCCTCGACCTGTCCCGGCAGACCAGCACCTATGTTGAACCGGTGAACATACACCATGTTATCGACGATGCCCTGCGGATACTCGGGAACTGCTACAAGGACCGGGAGATAGAAATGATACTCGAATTTGCCGAGGATCTGCCCGCCGTGGAGGGTAATTTTGCCAACCTGGGGCAGGTCTTCCTCAATATCATCAAAAACGCCGTCGAGGCACTGCCCGAAGAGGGAGGCACCATTACCCTGACCACGAGGCATGAGAAGGAGACCGGGCGTGTCTTCGTCGCATGCCGCGACACGGGACAGGGGATAGACGACGACATCCTGAGCGAGATATTCAATCCCTTTTTTACCACCAAGGCCCCGGGGGAGGGGACCGGTCTGGGGCTCTACATATCCTATGAAATCGTAACACGCCATGAAGGCAAGATAGACGTGCGGAACGACGCAGGGAGGGGCACGGTGGTGACCGTCGAGCTGCCCTGTAAAAGGGGGGAATAATGCAGGGTCTATTGATTGTGGATGATGAAGAAGGAGTCAGGAGATCTCTCAGGAAGGTGCTCGAACCGGAGGGATATGCCGTTTGTACTGCCGGCGACGGCCGCGAGGCGATCGACATCGTGCGGCGCGATACGCAGCGGATCGAAACGGTCATCTGTGATTACAAGATGCCGGGAATAAACGGTCTGGAAACACTTATTGAAATCGGACAGATGAACCCCGAGATTACCCGGATCATGCTCACAGGGTACGCCACCATGGAGAGCGCCATCGAATCGGTCAATGCCGGCATCGACGGTTTTCTGACCAAGCCCTTCGCGAATATGGAACTCCGCGCGAAAGTTCGCGAGTACAACCTGAGAAAGCACTTGAAACAATTTGTCTCGGAACAGGTTTTCCTCGAAATGCAGCGAAAAGGAGCCGCCATTGACCCCCGGAGGCAGGAGGTCAGCGTGCTCTTCTGCGATATCAGGGGGTTCTCGCGCTTGTCCGAAAGACTCGATGCCGAAGATCTGTCGGACGTTCTCAATACCTTTTACTTTTCTCCGCTTG
>CAYTUH010000030.1:0-1162 GCA_964441165.1 uncultured Syntrophaceae bacterium | reverse complement strand
GCCATTATCTGCCAGTATGGCGGGATGCTCGACAAGCATATCGGTGACGGCATCATGGGGGTATTCGGAGCGCCTCTCGATTCCGGAGACGGTGCCCTCCAATCGGTCCTCTGCGCTCTCCGGATGATGGATGAAATGAAGCGGATCAACGAAAAGTGTGCGGGACGGGGTGTAACCATCTCCATCGGCATTGGGATCGGTACCGGGGAAGCCATGGCGGGCATTTTCGGTTCTCCGCGCAAAAAGGAATACACCGTTTTCGGACCCCCGGTGAACGTGGCGGCGCGACTCGAAGAACTGGCAGGAGAAGACCAGATATTAATCTGTGAAAACACCTTCAAAGGCGTGGAAAAGACACCGGCGGTGCTGGCGGAAAAGATTGCCCCCGTCGATTTGAAAGGTATCGGCAGAAGGATCGAAATTTACCGGGTAATTCATTTTGAAGCCTAAAAGCCCTTGACAATTGCCGGCGATTGGACTATCTTCACGCTTCATTTGCACGACATGACGCGGGGTGGAGCAGTCAGGTAGCTCGTTGGGCTCATAACCCAAAGGTCGGAGGTTCAAATCCTCCCCCCGCTACCAATATAAAAGAAGGGGTTAGCCGGATCGGTTAACCCCTTTTCTATTAAGATTCCACCCGGGTATTTCGTTAAAACAAAGAGTAAGATCAGAATAAGCTTGAAAATTATTATATTTTTCTATATCGTCTCATAAAAGCAATTATGGAAAATATAATGAACACAAACGGACCGGGACTGGGCAATCTTTCATCACGATTTTTTGCCTATACCCAGTTGAAAAACAAAGACATCGTCCGCACAGGAGAATTAATCCCCGTTTTGGGCATCACGAAATTGCAGGAAAGTAACCTGCTTCGTCGCCTGTCTGATTCGGGGTGGATCGTCAGGCTCAAGCGGGGTACATATCTCGTTCCGCCTCGCATCCCTGCCGGAGGTTTATACAGTCCGGGCATTGCCCTGATCCTGCAGAAAATCATGGAAGAAATAGGTGGCACATACCAGATATGCGGACCAACGGCGTTTTATTTCTACGGTTTCGATGATCAGGTTCCGACTATTACTTACGTGTACAATAATCGTATTTCGGGGAGTCGCACGATAGGAAGCCTGGCTTTCCAGTTCATAAAAGTTGCCAATGA
>CAYTUH010000029.1:0-13246 GCA_964441165.1 uncultured Syntrophaceae bacterium | reverse complement strand
TCAACTCAAACGCTGATCCCCCCTCGTGCCGACGAGGGGGGATTTTTTTGCCTCTCGCACTCCCCCGATTATTCGAGTCCACTTTCTCATAAAGCAAAACCCGCCGAATTGTGGTAATGCGGCATCGACATCCCAAAAACAAATCTGTCTCCTTTCCTGGTCTCTCATGTAACCTTATAACGGAAATAACGTTATATAGTTGTGCATTCTTAAATCTACATCGAAAGGAGGAACCACAAAAATGTCTGAGGGGATAAAACCAACCCCGAAATGATTGATTAACTCCGATGCAAACAGGTAAAATAGAGGCACCAATTTTGATGACCTCGTAAGAAGTCAATGTTCGATGGCAAAGTAAAAAGCTTCACATATAAGGCGCACAAATCCTGAGGAATGAGGCGTACATAGGGTAAGCCGCAAAGCCTGCCTCCGTGAAACCGGGGGAAGGATGCAGCGGAACGCAGCAGTTGAACTTTTTACGAAGCCATCAATTTTGATGAGAAACACTATAGACCTTGAAAGGAAAAACCATGAAAAAGATATTTGTAATTCTGATTTCTTTAGCGCTTCTTGCGACTGTTGCCATAACACCAGTTTACGCCGGCGGTGACAAGAATCATGGCGACGTTGGGCAAGGCGAAGTCGATCAGGGTGATACCGGCAGTGATACCGGCAATGCTATTGGTGATAACGCTCAAGATAATCAATCAGGCTAAAGAGATTCCCCGCGACGCGTCGTGGGAGATTCAATAACCCGTGTTTCAATAAACCAAGCTATCCAAGTCTTGAAGAAAGGGCGTCAAAAGGCGCCCTTTCTTTAGGTGATGTGCCTCAGCGATGATCATTTCTGGCCAATTACGGATCCATTCCCAAGGGTAGGGGAAAGGGTCAGTTGTTGGCTATTGACTAACGTCAAATACTGGCCACGATCCCCTTCGCCCCTGTTGCTAACAGGAATCCCCAATATAAGATTGAAGTCTTATTGTTTCTCAAATCCCCTCTCCACCCCTCCTCGTGCATTCATCCATATTTTCTTATAAAGAAAAAACCGCCGAATTGTGGTAACGTGACAACAAATTATCACCGATGAAACAAGTGAGGGCGTTACCATGCATCACATGCGAATCCGGCTTCGTATTTTTCTGGCACTTTTCTTCGCCGTCAGGGTGCTGGGCACCTTCGGTTTCATGGCCATCGAAGACATATCGCTTGCCGATGCCTTTTATTTCAGCATCGTCACCATCTCCACGGTGGGATACGGCGATATTCACCCTGTCACGCAGGCAGGCAAAGCCTTGGCGATCTTCCTTATCATCATGGGGGTGGGGACCTTTCTGGGCGTCATCGCCAATGCCACGGAAATCTTCCTGAACAAGCGGGAAGCCCGCGTGCGGATGCAGAAGCTCAACATGGTCATCGGCATCTTCTTCAGCGAGGCGGGCACACAACTGCTGAGGCTTTTTTCGGAGTGCGATCCCGAAACGGAAAAGATCCGGAACGACCTCATCGTCACCTCCGCCTGGACCAGACGCGATTTCGATATTGTCATAAAAAAACTGAACACCTACTCATACACTCTCGATATCGGGAAAACCGATCTGGCACACCTGCGCACCTTTCTCGTCGCCCGGCGGGACTTTCTCGTCCGGCTCCTGGAAAATCCCGCGATTCTGGAACACGAGGCATTCACGGAACTGCTCCGGGCCGTCTTCCACATCGCAGAAGAACTGACATACCGGGACGACGTCACCCATCTCCCCAAAAATGACAGGGCGCACCTGGCGAACGACATGAAACGGGCCTATCACCTGCTGGCCTTCCAGTGGATCGACTACATGCGTTACCTGAAGGATCATTACCCCTATCTCTTCTCTCTCGCCATGCGGACGAACCCCTTCGACCGGACGGCATCGCCGTTGGTGAGGTAACATGTTTGAATTTTTATTTTAAAAAGTTACAGTCTTTTCGTATTCGGAAGATTCTTTCGATGTCATGCAGGAAGTGAAATGGGGCTTCACGACATGTCCTTGAATGAATAGGCGGCCCGGAGTATCGCACGGCCGCACACATTCGTCATAACATGCCGTCAACGCCCGACTCCTGCTATTCCGTCTTGAATCTCCGGGAGATGTTTCAATCCTGTTTGTAACCGCAATATCGGAAAGGAGGGAGCTCTGATGGGCAATTTCAGGGAATACGAAGAAAACGACGGCCTTGGCCTTGCAGAGTTGATCAGGAAAAAGGAAATTTCGGCGGGCGACGTGCTGGAAGCGGCGATCAGCCGGATAAAATCGGTCAACCCGCAACTCAACGCGGTCATCTACCGCATGGACGACCTGGCACGGAAGGCCGTCGCAGAGGGTCTGCCCGAGGGCCCCTTCTCGGGGGTCCCCTTTCTCCTGAAGGACCTGCTCGCGGCTTATGCCGGCGTTCCGCTGACCAGCGGTTGCAAGGCCTACAGGAATTATATCCCCGATCACGACAGCGAACTGGTGAAACGCTTCAAGAAGGCGGGAGTGGTCCCGCTGGGCAAGACCAATTGTCCCGAATTCGGCCTCCTGGGCATCACCGAACCGGAACTCCACGGTCCGACCCGCAATCCCTGGAATACCGATCATACGCCGGGAGGATCGAGCGGCGGTTCGGCGGCCGCCGTGGCGGCCGGCATGGTACCCCTCGCCTCGGCCGGTGACGGAGGCGGCTCCATACGCATACCCGCATCGCACTGCGGCCTCTTCGGTCTGAAGCCGACCCGCGACAGGACCCCCACGGGCCCCGATTACGGGCAGATATGGCAGGGCGCAGTGGCGCAACATGTGATAAGCCGTTCCGTGCGGGACAGCGCCGCCATGCTCGACGCCGTCAGCGGGAGCGATACCGGTGCGCCCTCTGTCATCCCGCCGTCGGAACGACTCTACCTGGAAGAAATGGAAAGAGAACCGGGATCGCTCACCATCGCCTTCAATACGCGCTCCCCTCTGGGAACGGAGGTTCATCCCGAATGCATCCGGGCCGTGGAAGATGCGGCACACCTCCTTGAGGAGCTGGGACATCGCGTTGAAGAGGCGCGGCCGGACCTCGACGGCATCCTCCTTGCCAGAAGCTATATGGCCATGTATTTCGGCGAGATGGCCGCCGACATGGAGGAACTGACGGCGGTGCTGGGGAGAAAGGCCCGGCGGGGCGACGTGGAAGAGATGACCTGGACCCTGGGGCTCCTGGGCCGCACCTTTTCCTCGGGACACCTGGTCACGGCGCTGCGGCGATGGGGAGCGGCATCCCGCGTCATGGGGCGCTTCCTGGAGCGATACGACCTCTACCTCACCCCCACCGTGGCATACCCGCCCGTGAAAATCGGCGAACTGCAGCCCAAACCGGCGGAGCGGATTGCCATGAACGTCGTCAATGCCCTGGGACTGGGAAAGCTGGTGCAGATGTCCGGACTGACCGACAAGATGGCCATCGACAGTCTCGCCAAGACACCCTTTACCCAGCTGGCGAATTTCACGGGCCTGCCGGCCATGTCGGTCCCTCTGCACTGGACGGAAGAGGGCCTGCCCATTGGCACCCACTTCATGGGTCGTTTCGGCGACGAGGCCACCCTGTTCCGCCTGGCGGCGCAACTGGAAAAGGCGATGCCCTGGTTCAACCGGCGCCCGCCCGTGAACGCATACTCCTGATCGAAAGCACTGCGTCAGGAGAGGGGCCTGAATTTTGGCAGGCTCCATTCGTCGGTGATGTCCTCCCAGACGACTTCTACGGGCATGTCGCAGACTACGTCGCCGGGTACGCACCCCACGATATTGCTGAGGATGCGGGGGCCTTCGTCGAGTTCCACCAGGGCCGCCACATAGGGGAGATCGTCCTTGAATCCCGGATGGTAGGCCACGTGATAGACCACGAAGGAGTAGATCCTGCCCCGGCCGCTCGCCGTGATAAGCTCCGTATCGGTTGAATGGCATTCCGGACAGATGAATGAGGCGGGCCATCGCACAAATCCGCAGTGCCCGCATTTCTGGAAACGCAGAACGTGGTCCGCACATCCCTTCCAGAACTGTTCGTTGTCCCCGTTCACCGCGGGTAAGGGTTTATTATAATCCATAACTCATGACCTCCCCAGAATATAGCACGCACTGGTCTGCAGCGTGCCACCGTTGTCAGTGCAGAGGATTATCTGCGGTTCCTTCGTGTGGGTCGTCGGCCCCAGTTGACGTTTTCCGCAGCGTCCCATGAGCTGCATGGCGGCTTCCGTAATCTGCGTCAACCCCATCTGGTAGGATTCCGAGAGCAGACCGCCCGAGGTATTGACGGGCATGGTTCCCCCCGGTTCGATCCTCCCCCCGGCAAACCAGCCCTCGCCCTCACCGGGGCCGAAGAAACCCAGGTCCTGGAGGGTGATCTCGACGGTATAGGTAAAGCAGTCATAGACTTCGCAGGCATCGACGTCATCAAGGGTAATGCCCGCCATGTGCAGGGCCTTTTCCCCGGCCTTTCTGGCACCCGTCGGTCCTGCAAGGTGGGACGCCCGCTGGACGTAGTCCGAGGGATCATGCTGGCCGATTCCCATGATGCGCACGGGGCGGTGACGCAGATCGCGGGCCCGTTCAACCGTGGTGATGACACAGGCACGCCCGCCGTCCGTCACGAGGCAGTTGTCAAAGAGACGAAAGGGTTCCACCACCCATCGGGCATTGAAATAGTCCTCGAAGGTCATGGGTTCGTCATAGAGCATCGCCCGGGGGTTCAGGTTCGCCCATTTGCGCTGTCCCAGGGCAATATGTTTCCATGTTTCGGGACCGGTAGGGAACATATGCATGGCCCTTCGAGCGGCAAGCGCGTAGTCGGCCGAAGCCCCGAAATGGCCGAAGACCATTTCTTCGACACCCCGCTGGTAGAGCAATTTCATCATGCTGTCGCTGGAAAGGGCATTGTGCCCGTATGAAATGACTACGTAGTTGCACAATCCCGATTCGAGGGCTCCCATTGCGTGCAGCAGATGACTCCGCGCACAGTTTGCCTCCTGGCTCAAATAGGTGGGAGATATACCGAGATGCTGCGCGACAAGATAGGACGTTACGTCGGACTCACCCGTCGCGGCAGGAAAATGACGGTAGCAGATCAGGCCATCGATGTCTTTCTTTGTCAGGCCCGCATCGGCGATCGCATCGGCAGCAGCTTCCACGTGAAAGCTGAGCATCGTTCTGCCGGGGACGCGCCCCTGGGGCGTATATCCGACACCGACGATGGCGTATTTATTCTTGAATTTCATTACATTCCGTCCTCCTCGTCACTATATTCAAATCTCTCCCCGACACTCTTTCAGCCTCCCGTTGCCATGACCTTCAGGAAAGCGCTCAGGGGAGATACCTCTTTCGGCAAGCCCATGAAAAAAGAAAAGCTTCCCGGGAACAGGCCGCGGGAAGCTTTGCGTGCTGCTCCTACAATATCCCCCTATCAGACATAGAACCTCCCCGATTCGATTACCGGAGGATCGTCAACCTCGAATACCCGGAGGAGTTCCCTGTTCATCTCCTTCTTGATCTCCCGAACCACCTCCCGCCGTTTATCGAGGGTCCCGGCAAAGGCCAGGACCTCATCCATAAGGGACTCGACGGGGCAGGCCCTGGTGACGATCTGGCGTTTCTCGCACTCATCGCCGGTGAGGCGCTTCCCCTGGTAGACCATTTCATTGAGCGAGTATCGCGGGATTGCCTGTTTCATGGCGGCAAGCATGCCCGGGATAAAGGGGATGCCCAGGTCCACTTCGGGGAAACAGAGGAATCCGCGATCGGACCGCATGAATCGGTAATCGAAATAGCAGACCATGATAGCGCCGCCCGCGAAAGCATGGCCGTTAATCGCCGCGATGGTGGGCATGGGGAACATCAGGATTTTCTTGTAAAGCTCCATCAATGTGTAGATGAAGTCCTTGGAGGCTTCCAGATCGTTACTGTTGAGAATGGGGACGAGCCACTCGAGGTCGATCCCGTTGCTGAAAATCTTCTCATGGGCCGATTTGACCACCAGTACATTGGCATCGGTCTTCTGTTCTATTTCACCAAGGATATGGAGATACTCTTTCAAAAAGGGGGTATTCAGACGATTCTCACCATTGTTCATGGTCACAACGGCAATCTTGCCTTCAAGGGTGAATTCAACCATGGCCATTTTAAAGATCCTCCTCGCAGGGGTAGTTGGGGCGCATTATACATATCACCGGCAAATTATCAAAGGGAAATGTCCTCGGGTGCGGACTCCCATAGCGCTTCTGTTCTCAAAGGGATTTGTAATACGACACGAGGTGTGATTGAAGGGTATGCTCTTCAGACAGGCGCGGCCGTCAGCTTTCGTAGATGATTTTTCCCGTATCCGTGAAATCGTATCCGGGTAGGACATGGAACAGTCCCGTGATCCGTGACGGGTTCAGATAGGCGCAAAATTCCTTTATATTGCGGGTATGCCAGAGTTCCCGGGGCACCACGAGATCGAACCGTTCCTCCCTGACGGGGACGAAATCGAGTCCGAGGAAGTGGGTCACGTATTCGATGCCCAGTCCGACATCGGCCTCATCGAAGAATATCTTCAGCGCCACGCCGAGGTGGGTGTCAACCTCGTTGTTAAAGCCAGGGAAGGTTTTTTCGTCAAGCCCCTGTGTTTTCAGAAGGTATTCCATGAGTACCCGCGTGCCCGCCCCACTGTTGCGGTTGACGAAGCGGGCCTTTTTCTCGATAACGTCCTCCAGGTTCCGGATCGCGAGGGGATTTCCCTTTTTCACGATGAATCCCTGCTTCCGGTGCCAGAGATTCACCACCACATAGCGCTGACCCGACATTACCCTGCGCAGCACGGGAAGATTGTACTCACCCGTCTCCTGATCAAGCAGGTGGGTACAGCAGGCCTGCCCTTTTCGCTGCGCCAGCGCATCGAGCCCCATGGAACTTCCCACGGGGGAGTAGAAGGCCATGGAATCGGGAAATCTGTCCTGGGAATAAAGCGATATGAGTCGCGTCATCAGGATGTCGTCACTCCCGACGATCAGGATCTCCTTTTCACGATGCACGTTTTCATCGATCCACCGGAGCACATGCTGCCTTGGGAAGAGCCATTTGCCGGCAATGCGGACATGGGGAACACCGCCATCGCGTACCAGCTGGTAGACCTTTTTCTCATTAAGCCGCAACAGATCGGCAAGTTCTTTCGTCGTAAGCATCTCTTCCATGGGGTTGTCACTACCATGGAATAACCACAAGGTCAATCTATTAGATAATACGAACGGTTATTCTGTTTTATCCATCCCCTCGGCAATCATGAAACGAAGATGAGGCATTCGACAAAAGAAGGGCGGAGCCTCGCGGCGCCGCCCTTTTCAGTCCCCCATTTGATCCTGTTACCCTGTTCTTCTTCTCAGGCCGATGCCGACACATCCTGCCGCAAGAAGAATGAAGGGCAGGAGACAAACGCTCGATGCACCCGCCGTGGTGATGAAACAGGTGCTGCTGCCGCCATCCGAAGCAGGACTGCTGCCGCTGGACTCCACGCCCAATGCGCAGGGATCGAAGATCGTACCGTCGGCCGTGCCGTCGGCATCGGTAGCGGCATCGCCGTCGGTGAGAGTGACCGTGATGGTCTCGTCACCGTCATTGCTGTCGAAGGGAATTTCGACCCAGCCATTCGTTGCCGTGACTTTGAAAAGTTTGGCGTCGACCGGAACCGCCTCATCGAAGACGATGGTGACCGTCACGGTATCGCCGGGAGTCAGGCCTGTTATGTCAAAATTGAAGGCCCCCCAGGGAAAGTCGATATCCTCCGGTTTGCCTGTCTGTGACAACTTCGCATCATCGTCTCCCAGGGCTTCCATATTGGCAAAGGCTCCCTTATCGGTGTGGAAGAGCACGTTCGTGAGTCCCTCGGCACTTCGGGGATTTGACGTATCGGCATCCTGATAGTCCGGTGTACCGTCATTGTCGTAGTCGGCACAACCGTCGGCATTCGCCTCCGTGTCCAGGATACCGTCGCCGTTCGAGTCGGTTCCGTCGATGGAACCGTAGATGATGATTTTCTCTCCATCGACGAACTCCCATCCTGCTTCAAGGACGTTGATATCGGTGGTCCCCTCCGGAAGAGGTTCCACCTTGATGATGGTTACCGATTTGGTACAGGCGCCGGCATTGTGATCCCACTCCTCAACGTAGGGCCAGATCACATCCTGCTGATCGGATTTGCTCGACTGGTCGGGGGCATTCGGATTCGTCTGCGGGACCACCACCCGGAAGGGGCCCTCGCCGTCGAGTTTGTTTTCGTCATTCAGGACACCGGGATAGAGGTCTGTTCCCTCGTGTTTGAGCGCGAGAATTGCCTTCAGACCGTTTGCCACATATATGTCGTCTCCGTGACTCCTTCCGGCGCAGGAGGCCGCACTGTATTCGCACCAGCCGTAATCAGGGTTCTCGTCCACATCGGCTTCTTCATTCCAGAAATAGGTACTGGGCGGATACTGGTACACTTCTCCCGGCATGTCACCGTAAACGTGATACATCTCGAGACCGTCCTCAAATTCGAGAGGATGGTACTGCGACCATCCGTCGGGGGCATAAACAAGAATTCCCGTCGCGGTTTCGAGGATTCCCACATCGTCCAGCAGTTCCTTCATCGGAACGCCGCTGTACAGGGCATAGGAATCGCCGGAGCGGCTCGTGTTCATCAGGAGGAACTGGGTGTGCTGGGTCATCGCCTCGAGCTGTCCCCTGGTATAGACCCTGGAGGGAGCCATAACCTTGGAGGGATCGTCGTTCCCGTCACCGGGGTAGCGGTTGGCGTTGATCTCCGTGATGTTCGAATAGCCGTCGTCATCGGAATCAAATTCTTCAATTGCTTCAACGGCCGCAACACTGCTCCCGTTGTCGCGATATGCAAGCCCGTATGCGTTGAGCGTACCGAGAATTTCGCCGCTCCCATCGTACCCGTATGACTCATGGCACCACTGGCAGCTGCCCAATTCGACCTCTTTCCCCTTGCTGTTCACATAGGACCCTCCGCTGTGGCAGAGGACGCACTGGTCGAGCTTCGTACCTGCCTTGTTCGGGTAGACTTCAATAAACTTGTCCGAATCGTTTTCACCTTCGTGGTGATAGGCGCCGAATACCTGCATCGAGGTACAGAGGAGCACACACACCACAATCATGAACACTGTCTCAATCTTTTTCATCGCTCACCTTTCCTCCTTTTATTCATATTCATTTCTCATCACACTCTTCCGCCATCAAAAGTCCATGCTGTAACGGAACGTCACCACGTTTTCCCGCTCGATGTAGTCGATGCTCCCGTCGGTGTTGACGCGCACCTTGAGGGGGTCGGAAAATTCCGTGTAGCTGTAATCGAGGGAAATCTTATGCATGGGGAAAAGCACCCAGTTGACGGCCACACTCACGGCATCGGCCTCGCGGACGGAGACAGAGGAGACTGTATTTATCCAGTCTTCATCACCGGAAAAATGATCGTAGCGGAGGGCGCAGTAGACGGCACCATAGCTGGATTCGTCAGGGTTGAAGAAACGGTCGGGATAGACCGGTTTCATCACGCCGCCGGAAAGGATGGGCTTCTCGCCGGTCAGGCACCAGAGTATGCTCCCGTACCAGGCCGAAAAATCGGCGTCCCGCGCCGGCTGGCCGACGGCACGCAGGCCCGTGAATTTCAGGGCCGTGTATTCGGCCTGGGCCGCCAGCGAACTCCATGTCCAGGCGGCTTCAAGACCCCAGCGGCTGCGGGCATCCACATCCTGGAGAACACCGAATTTCGTATCGTGCCCCAGCACATAGATGTTGCGGTTTGTTCCCGCCATGCCGGCACTCTTCACTTTCAGTTCGACATTTGCCAGATCGATCCTGGCGAAGGTGGCGGACCCTCCGATCTGCAGGTTGCCCACAAGATCCAGCGATGTCTCTTTAAAGGGCTTGAAGACCACCCGAGCGGCACATTCGGGATCGTCGCTCATACTTCCCTTGGGGGAACCGTCATCACCGTCACCGTTGAAGAGTCCGACGCCGTAGTTCAGATTTCCGCGAAGGAACGATCCGTGCAGCATGAGCCCGATGTCCCGTTTCGGTCCCAGGTAGTACCCCATGGCACGCTCGGCAAAACAGACCGACTTGTCCGGCGTCTGCCATTCCAGACTGAATGGTTCCTTGAACTGGCCGATCCTGAGGGCGTGGACACCCATGACCCCTTCGCCATAGGCATCGACGAGATTGCTCGTCTCGTTCCCCTGGAATTCGTATTCCATACCGAAGCGAAACCACCGGGTCAGGGTGCCGCGGAATATGAGCCGGGCACGACGGATATCGAACCGGTTGTCCGTGCGTTCCGATTCCCCGTAAGCACGATAGTCGGCCTGAAATGACCCTCCCAGGCGGAGTTCCATACCCCCTTCTTCCTCCGATTTCAGATAGAAGCCCCCCTTGTAGCCGGCGAAGAATATCCGCTCGGCCGACACATTTGCTGCCGGAAAAATCACCACGAAGACAAGGAGAAAGAAGACTAAAAAGAAGACTTTGCGTTTTGATTGTACTGTCATGACACCTTCAATGAATAATCGCGGGTTTGCAGGAACACCTTTCATCCACAACCTGTTCCTGTTCGGGGGCTATGTACTATAAATGGAGGGATTGTCAAGGGTAAAATGGTTATTAATTGTTATTTTTTGTATTTAATAGATATATTTCGTTACTTATAAAGACATAAAAGGACCGTCTCAGGGGCCGCAGAGACAAGGGAAACTCGGCATTGTGCACCGCCCCTCAAAAAAAAGGGGATGCCGAATTCCGTTCCGGCATCCCCGAGGTATTCCCTGTTATTTGTTTTTTGACCTTCTCTCCGGTCAGTCTGACGAGCCCGGCTCCAGGAGGCGCAGCAGTTCCGCCGGTCGTTCGATGATATGATCGGGCGCGGTCCTTTCAAGTCGCTCCCGCGGATGCCATCCCCAGGTCACGGCAACGGTAACGACGCCGGCTTCTTTCGCCTCCCTGATATCGCCGGTCGTATCGGTAATGAAGTAGGTATCGGCGGTGTCTTTTTCCCATTCATTCATGGCGTGAGCGATCTTGTCAACCTTGCTGACCATGAAATCCGCCCCGAGGATACCCTGAAAACACCGGTAGCATTCGTACTTTGAGAGAATGCGATCGATGGTATTCCCGGAATTTGACGACACGATGAGCAGTACATTGTCCTGACTGAATGTCTCAAGAACGGGGAAGAGTTCTTCAAAGGGCCTGATTCTGTCGTAGTCGAGCTTCGGCACCACCACCTTCGAGGCCTTTCCGAGTGCATCGAGATCGATACCCCGCTTCCGGAGCGAAAGGTAAAAGTTGTCGTCGTAAAGCGAGAGAAAATCTTCCCGTGTTTCCGCAATAGTGAAGCCGATTTCCTCCGAATAGAGGCGGGTGAGCTCTTCATAGAATGCTATCGAATCGACGATCACACCGTCAAAATCAAAGAGAAAGAGTTTTTCCGCCATATGAATACTACTTTCCGAAGAGTCTTTCGATTTCCCTGTGATAGGGGAGACGCAGGATTCCTCCGTCGGTGACAATAGCCGTGATGTACCGGTGCGGCGTCCCGTCGAAGGCGGGCTTATAGACCTCGATCCCGTCGGGTGCCGTCCGGATGCCGCCCAGGCTCAGCACTTCGCCGGCGTCTCTCTCCTCGATGGGGATGCCGTCGCCGTCGGGTATCGCGCGGTCGATCGTCGAAAGAGGGGCCGCCACGTAGAAGGGAATCCCATGGGCCTTTGCCAGGACGGCGAGCGAATAGGTGCCGATCTTGTTCGCCGTGTCGCCGTTGGCGGCGATACGGTCGGCACCGACAATCACGAGATCGATCCGCCCCTGCTTCATGAGAAAGCCCGCCATGTTGTCCGTCACGAGCGTGGCGGGAATGGCTTCCTTTTTCAGCTCCCACGCCGTGAGGCGCGCGCCCTGAAGGACGGGCCGTGTCTCATCGATGTAGCACATCTTCTCACCTTCGTTCTGCTTGTATGCTTCCAGTACGACAAAGACATGAATTCCTTTCCCCGCTTCATGGGCCGCCCTGATGACGCCCAGCGCCGTGCCGTAGCCTCCCGTGGCCAGGGCGCCGGCGTTGCAGTGCGTAAGGATGGAATCGCCTGCCCCCACCAGTTCCTGTCCGCAGGCACCGATGCGGCGGTTCCCCTCGATATCCTCGTCACATATGGTAATCGCCTCCGTCACGAGGGCCTTTCTGATCGACGCGATGCTTGTTTCCCCACGGGCCTCGAAGCATCGTTTCATGCGGTCGATGGCCCAGAAGAGATTGACGGCGGTGGGGCGGGTGCGTGAAAATTCGTCGCAGATCCGGAAGAAGGTGCGCTGGAACTCATCTTTCGATTCAACAGGCGCACCGTTGGCACCGAGGGCGATCCCCATGGCCGCCGCGATACCCACGGCGGGCGCGCCCCTGACGGTCAGGTCTTTTATCGCGTCGATGACCTCGTGATAGTCCCGGCAGACCCGGCTGACCTCCCTCAGGGGGAGCGCTTTCTGATCGATGAGGACTACTCCGTCCTTATCCCAGTAAACGGGTCGTATCATAGGCCTGCCAGCTTCTTCCTCAGGATTTCATTGACGAGCTTCGGATTGGCCTTTCCCCTGGTGGCCTTCATGGTCTGTCCCACGAAGTAGCCGAAGAGCTGCTCCTTGCCTGCCTTGTATTCCGCAAGCTGGGAAGTGTTCGTCTTCAGGACTTCGTCGATGGCCGCCTCCAGCATGGCCGTGTCGGTGATCTGGACAAGCCCCTTCTCCCTGATGATTTCTCCGGGCGGCTTGGCCGATTTCCACATCTCCTCGAAGACGTCCTTGGCCATCTTTCCGCTGATGGTGCCGTCTTCGATCAGGTTGATGATCTCGCCAAGTGACTTGGGTGTCACCGGGCTTTCCCGCACCAGACGTTTTTCCTCGTTCAGGTAGCGCAGGAAATCGCCCATCACCCAGTTGCTGGCAATCTTCGGCATGCCGCAGTCCTTTACGACCTGCTCGTAGAAATCGGCAAGATCGCGGCTGGTCGTCAAGACCTGGGCATCATAGGGCGGAATGCCGTACTCGCTGATAAACCGCTCGCGCTTTTCCAGGGGCAGTTCGGGAAGGGTGCGTGCAATTTCTTCTATCCACTCATCGGAAATCGAGAGATCAACCAGGTCGGGATCGGGGAAATAGCGGTAATCATGGGCCTCCTC
>CAYTUH010000028.1:11232-13581 GCA_964441165.1 uncultured Syntrophaceae bacterium | reverse complement strand
GGCGCAAGCTGCTTCTTGAGCGGCAGGGGGACGGCGGGCGATCCGGCGGTCACGATAATGCCGTCGAAGGGGGCCGCCTCGCTCCATCCGTAGGTACCGTCTCCCACCCGGATAAGGATGTTGATGTAATTGAGTGCGTCGAGCCGCTTCTGCGCCCGTGAAGCCAGTACGGCGACCCGTTCCACCGAAAAGACTTTTTCGGCGAGTTCGGCGAGAATGGCCGTCTGGTATCCGCTCCCCGTCCCGATTTCCAGAACCTTTTCACGCCCCTCCAGCATAAGGGCTTCCGTCATGAGGGCGACCATGTAGGGCTGTGATATGGTCTGCCGTTCCCCGATGGGAAGCGGATTGTCGGAATAGGCGCGATGGAACAGACCCTCGTCAACGAAGGTGTGACGGGGAATTTTTGCCATTGCCCGCAAAACCCGCTCGCCTGAAATTCCTCGGCAGAACTTTTGGTAAACGAATTAATCTTAATATAGCTGAGAATCAATCATCCTCAGTCTTCGTTTTTGGTATCTGTCCATTAATGCTCTTTATGTACTTTTTTTTACCGGGAATCCTGTAGATTTCCTCGACCCAGGAATGGCGGCGGAATCCCATGGCCTCCCTGGTGACGATGAGGTAATAGTATCGGAGCTTTGCATATTCCCGGGCCTTGTTGTACAGGTGTATTTCGTCATTTACTTCCTGGAGCAGGTGCAGGGCATTGAAGGTCCCACAGTCCTTTGCATCGCCGAGAAGCCGCGAATGCTTCGCCTCTATGGTGTGTTCAATGATGTTCATCCGGTTCAGTGCGTCGGACAGTCTCTGCCCCGCGGTGAAAAGAACCTCGGCCCTTTCCCTCAGTATGTCTTCCTGGGTTTTTTCATATCCTTTGTCACCCATGACCAAAACACGCATATCACAAGAGTAGGCCCGTTGTTATCATGTACCGTACCAGTTTTCAATAGAAAAGCTATCCATTGTAAGGGTTTCCGCATGTTTGATATTGCCCCCTGCGTCCATTAGTGATAGAAGGCGTAGATCGAAACGGACGGAGTAAAGAATGGCTAAGAACGATTATTATCCCATGGCGCGGGCCGTGAGGGCGTCATACGGCGATACGAGTGACGATGAGACACTGGAACCGCTCGTCCTTACCGATGAGTCGGGTCTTCCGGTGGGAAGAATCGGGAAGGGGGATTCCGTTATTTTCTACAACATTCGCGGAGAGCGGGAAATAGAACTGACGAGAAGCCTGACCGAAGGAGGTTTTGACGAGTTCCCCGTTGAAAAGGACCTGAATCTCAACTTCGCAACGATGATTCAGTATCACCGGGACTTGAACGTTCGCGTTGCCTTTCCCCCGGAAGAACGCCTCTCCGACACTCTGAGCGAGGTTCTGTCACGGACGGGAAAACGACAGGTCAAAATCACGGAAGCCGAAAAGGCGGTCCATCTGGGATTTTTCTTCAACGGCAAGGATGCTACGTTGCGGCAAGGCGAGGAACGGATCGTCATTCCCACGAGGAAAGACGTGGCACTCTTCGATGAAGCGCCGGAGATGTCCATCGAGGAGATTACCGGGGCCGTCATCGAGGCGATCCGTGCCGGCGGACACGATTTTATCGCCGTCAATTATCCGAATGTGGACGTGGTGGGTCACATCGAGAACGAGGCGGCGATCCTGCGGGCTGTTGAAGCGGTGGATCGTCATGCCGGCCTGGTCATCGAGGAAGCGGTGGAAAGCGGCATGGCCGTGGTCGTGACCGCCGATCATGGCACGGTGGAACAGTGGCTTTATCCCGACGGCGCCGTCAACACAGGACATACCGATTCTCCGGTGCCCTTTATCGTCATTATTCCCGGCAGGACCGTTGAACTGTCGGTACAGGGCGACCTGACCGATATCGCACCCACGGTTCTCCATCTCATGGGAATCGAGAAACCACCGGTGATGACGGGGAATTCACTGATTGCCGGTGACCGGGGAATGTCCGCCTCAAGGGTCCTTTTCCTGATACTCGACGGGTGGGGACTCAACGCAGAAGGGCAGGGGAACCTTATTGCCCGCGCACGGACCCCCGTGATGGACGAACTGATGCGGACCCATGCTTCGTCAACGCTTGCCGCATCCGGTCTTGCCGTCGGTCTTCCTGAGGGCATGGTGGGGAATTCCGAGGTGGGACACCTTCACATCGGTGCGGGCAGGAAGATCTACTCGGACCGGGTCAGGATCGACCGGGCAATTGCCGACGGAACCTTTCGCCGGAACGAAGCCTTTCTCAGCGTCATGGACGCCTGCAGAGAATCGGGAAGTGCCCTGCATCTGATGGGCATCGTCTCCTTTTTCAGCTCCCACGGGTC
>CAYTUH010000028.1:6802-11222 GCA_964441165.1 uncultured Syntrophaceae bacterium | reverse complement strand
ACCGTGACGTCGTCCTTCCCGGCTGGTCCCCCCGGGACGGCGGTGCCGGCGCCGGAGCCACTGGTCGACGTCGGGGTGGGCGTGGCCATCGCGCTCTTCCTCGCGCTGGCCGCGGTGGACCACCTGCTGGCGCTGATGGAACTGGCCCGGGATTCGGGAATCAGGGAGGTCTATATCCACGCCATGCTGGGGCGGCGGGGCGAAAAGCCCGAGAGCGGTTCCATCTACACGGAAAAGATCGAGGAAAAATGCAGGAAACTGTCACAGGGCGCCGTTGCATCGGTCATCGGCAGATACTGGTCCATGGACCGCGAGGATAACTGGGACAGGATAGAAAAGACATACCGGATGCTTGTTTATGGTGAGGGAAGACATATACGAATATGAGGATAGAGAGATGGAAGTGGTAATCAACAACACCAGACTCTCGCTGGTGGTGGGTGACATAACGGAAGAAGAAACGGAGGCCATCGTGAACGCCGCCAATTCCGGCCTGCGGGGCGGGGGTGGTGTGGACGGGGCGATTCACCGTGCCGGTGGACCTCCGATTATGGACGAGTGTCGGAAAATAGGACACTGTGCTGCCGGTCAGGCGGTGGCAACGAGGGCGGGCGCCCTCAAGGCAAAATACGTGATTCATGCGGTGGGTCCGGTCTACCGGGGCGGGACAAAAGACGAATCAATCCTCCTGAGGAGTGCCTACCTTGAAAGCCTGAGGCTTGTGTCGAAGAAACGTGCGAAGAGTGTCTCTTTTCCCGCCATCAGCGCCGGTGCCTATGGCTATCCTCTTGCCGAGGCGGCCCGCATAGCGCTGAAAACGTCGATCGATTACATTCAGAATCATGCCGATATTGAAACTGTCCGGTTTGTCCTTTTTGATGAACGAGCATACGGCGTCTTTTCGGAGGAACTCCAGAAACTCCTCTAACCCTGTTCCGGGGCCACGGGTGGCCGCGGAACCGGCGCAATTTGTTTCTGTCGGGAAGATGCCTATATTAGGGGAACACAGGGACATGCCCTGAATCCACCAATATCGGGGAGAAAATGCGTGAGAATCATGGAATACGACTTTGAACAGGGGCCCATTCGGCCGCCCAGTGAAGCAAAGAGTCTCCTTGTCCGCGTGACCAGGAACTGTCCGTGGAACAAGTGTGCCTTCTGCCAGTGCTACCGCGGGAGGAAATTCGAATTGCGGACCGTCGAGGAGATCAAGAAGGATATTCAGCGAGCCCGCGAGATTGCCGACGATATCAGATCGCTTTCCTGGAAAATGGGTGAGGCGGGTGAGGTCTCCCGTTCCGTCGCCATGGCGGTCTTAGACGATCAGGGCCGTTACAGCGACAACTACCGCAGCGTGGCGGCATGGCTCTATTTCGGTGGGGAATCCGTCTTTCTGCAGGACGCCAATTCAATTATCATGAAGACGGACGATCTCCTGGCAGTGCTCGCCTGCATCAAAGAGACCTTTCCCTTCGTCAGGAGGATTACGTCATACTGCCGGTCAAAGACGGCGGCCCGCAAATCCGTTGAAGAATATACCCAGCTGCGCGATGCCGGCCTGTCGAGGATTCACATCGGCCTCGAAAGCGGGTACGATCCCCTCTTGAAATTCATGAAAAAAGGTGTCACAGCCGCGGAGCATGTCGAAGGGGGCAGGCGGATCGTTGAATCGGGAATATCCCTCTCCGAGTACATCATGCCCGGCCTCGGAGGATATCAGTGGTCCTCTGAACATGCCAGGGAGACGGCCCGGGTACTCAATGAAATCGACCCCGATTTCATCAGGATCCGTACGTTGCAGGTGAGAAGGGACAGTGAACTTTTCCGGTTGATGGAGGAGGGGGGCTTTGTTCCCCTGGGCGATGAGGCGGTGGTTCGTGAAATCAGGGAACTCATCGCGAACCTCGAGGGAATCCGGAGCACCGTGGTAAGCGATCATATCCTCAACCTTCTCGAAGAGGTGACAGGGACGCTTCCCCGCGACCGGGAGAAAATGATCGCCGTGATCGATCGCTATTTCGCCCTGTCGGAAGAAGACCGCCGGATTTTCCGTCTCGGGCGGCGGAAGGGTATCTACCGGGGACTCGACGATCTCCTGGACGTGCGGATATACGGGATGCTGAGGTCCATCGTCGCGGAGTACCGTAACCAGGAACCGGGCAGGCTCGACCGTGATCTCTATGCGCTGATGAGCAATTACATATGATATGAGCCTTTCTGTTTTAAAAACAGCAACATGGCTTTTACCATCCTTCTCTCATCCTTGCCCGGCGGGGATTCGGGACTTCTGGAGATGCCCTGTTTCCCGTGAACAGTGACATTCCTGTGTGAAAAATCCTTTGATAAAGATTGAAGCCGGCGCAGTTTCGTGATAAGTCCATCCCCGTATTTTCCGGGATTATAAAGTTGTTCGATCCTGATATGAAGAGGATGTCGGAACCGTCATTCCGATGTTTATTCACCCCTACCGGACAGATCATACTCTTGTGAAGGCGGATAATGCGGCGCAGCGGGGCATCTCATGCAGGCGGACAGAGGGGCGGACATCTCATCTGCCGGATACTTCCGGTTTTTTTCTTCATGCTCATTCTTTTCGGTATCATCATCTATCTGGCCCTTTCTCTCAAGGGGCGAATCGCATCCGACATTACCGCCCGTCATGAGGGAGCGCAGCTTTCCTATGCATGTCAGCAGTCATCCTGGCTCGCCGAAAAGATCGCAACCATTCAAGAAGAGCTCGCCGTCCTGGCGGGCAATCCCGGCATCGCGGTATATCCGGAAGAGAAAATCCGCAGGCTCCTGAGGGAGTTTCATACGCGTCACAGTGATTTTATAGCCTGCGCGTCCTTTATCGATGATCGGGGCGTCCTCAGGTACGTTGAAGGATGGGATCGGACAGGCGAGGGACGGTATATCGGCGGGCAGAGCCACGTGCGGTGCCTTTTCGCGGAGAAACGACCGGCTGTGGGCACATCCTTCAAGGCTGTGGAGGGCTATTACGCCATATCGATCCATGCGCCGATCTTCGAAGGTGACCTCCTGCGAGGGGGCATCGGAACACTGGTGAAATGGGATGCCTTTACACGATGGATCGATGCCAGGAAAATCAGCGCCAACAGTGCCTCGATAATACTCGATCCGGCAGGAATTACCATCCATTGCGATAATGGACGGTATGTGGGGAGACCTGTCGGTGCCATCCCTTTGACATCCCCCGGAGAAGATCCGCTGCCACTGACGTTCTTTTATTCCTCCAATTCCGGAACGGCGAGCGGACCCTTTTTCGATGGACACAAGTTTCGCATCACCTCTTCCCCCTTTCCGGTGGGCGACGATCAATATTCCTTCGTCAGTTATGTTCCCTGTTCTGATGTTGCCGAATCATTGGCCGAATCATCACGATTGCTGGGTCTGCTCGTTTTTTACGCCTTTGTGGTGGTGCTGCTGGGAATTGCCTACATCGGCTATCTTCTTTTGCACGACAGAAAAAAGTCAGAAGAATTCGGGCAGAAAATAGGCCGGGAGATCGTCGAACGTACACAGGCGGAGGAAACGCTGCGAAGGAGCGAAGAACGGTACCGCAATCTTTATAATAACATGCTGGACGGCGCGGTGGTGATGGAAACGATCTATGACGAACATAATCTGCCCGCCCAGTTCATCTGCCGCGACACAAACGAGTCCTTTTCCTATCATAGCGGAACAGAGCCGGACCTTGTCCTGGGCCGGGATGTGCGTGACATACATTCCGGTTACGAGCCGGAGGAATGGGTCCGGATATGCGGTTCCGTGGCATTGACGGGAAATCCCCTGCGAATGGAAAAATATGAGCCCCTGTTTGACCGCTATTTCGAATGCGCAATCTTTAAAATCGATCGGCGCTATATCGGACTCGTCTTCAGGAACATCAGCGATCGCAAAAGAGCCGAGAAGGCGCTCGGCGAGAGTGAGGAAAAATACCGCACCATCCTTGAGGATATTGCGGAGGGCTATTTCGAAGCGGACCTTGCCGGCAACCTCACCTTTTTCAATAATTCTATGGTGAAACTGTTCGGATTCAGCAAAGAGGAACTCATGGGGATGAACAATCGGGAATATACCTCCCCCGAAACCGCTCGTACGGCCAGGGACGCATTCAGGAAAATTCTGCAGACGGGAGAGTCCGAATTGTTGACCGATTACGAAGTGATTCGTAAAGACGGGACAAGGCGGGCTCTTGAAATGTCGGCGTCGCTCCTCAGTGATGAAGGGGGGGAGGCCTGTGGTTTCCGCGGAGTGACTCGTGATATTACAGAACGGAAAAAAGCGGAGGATGCGCTGAAGGCGTCGGAAGCGAAATACCGATCCCTGGCCTCAACGGCCGATTCCATGTACCTCGTTGATCGGGAGTGCCGCTTTCTCTTCATGAATGAGGAGTATC
>CAYTUH010000028.1:6385-6792 GCA_964441165.1 uncultured Syntrophaceae bacterium | reverse complement strand
AGCACAACGACAACACCCATTCATCGGAAGGGCCGGCCGCGTTTCAGGACAAAGTGGCCACCGTTTTCCGGACGGGTGAGCCGCTGTTTCATGAAGTCAGAAGCCGCCGGGACGGGAAGTATTTTCTTCGGACGCTCAGTCCCGTGAAGGATGGGCAGGGCGAGATAACCGCCGTGACGGTCATCTCGAAGGATGCCACCGAACGGCGGCGGGCCGAGGAGAGGATCGAGGATTCACTGCATGAAAAGGAGGCACTCCTTCAGGAAATACATCATCGCGTGAAAAACAATCTCCAGATCGTGTCGAGCATGCTCAGCCTGCAGTCGCATCAGATCACCGATGAAAAGGCCCTGTGCTTCCACCTGTAATCCTCTTCACCTCTCCATGGAACTATATTATATCCTCCC
>CAYTUH010000028.1:3778-6375 GCA_964441165.1 uncultured Syntrophaceae bacterium | reverse complement strand
AGGCCCTGTGCCTCTTCAGAGAGAGCGAAAACCGCGTGCGCTCGATGGCGCTGATTCACGAAAAGCTCTACCACTCCGACAATCTGTCGCGGATTCAGTTCGATGAATATATCAAGAGCCTTACGGAAAGCATCCTGCAGACGTACCGGGTCGATCATCAGGTTGCACTGGTGATTGACATATCCCGGAGCATCCACTTCGGACTTGAAACGGCGGTGCCCTGCGGGCTCATTATCAACGAGCTGGTCTCCAACGCACTCCAGCATGCCTTTCCCGACGGAAGGGAAGGGCGTGTGCTGATCAACCTGAAACCCGGGGAAGAAAGCGGAACCTATGAACTGACGGTGGCAGACAATGGAATCGGGTGTCATGGCTTGAACGGAGATACCGACTTTGAAACGCTGGGGATGCAGCTGATCCATGACCTGACGCATCAGCTCGATGGTACGGTGGGTTTTGAGGTCAGGGAGGGCACCGTCTGTACCGTCGTCTTTCGAGAACCCCACTATAAACCGCGACTGCTCCAGTGAAAAAATGACCTCCCCGGCAGTATGTTTCGTCCCATCCACCATCCCCTTTTGCTTGACATGAAGGCGTAATGCGTTTACTATCCCCACTTTTGCAAAACCGGTAAGGAAGGAGCCAGACCCAATGACCCTGGTGAATGGAACAAGAAAAATCCTGGTGGCGAATCGGGGAGAAATTGCACTCAGAATCATTCGCACGATCAAGGAATTGGGGTTGAAAGCCGTTGCGGTCTATGAACGTCCCGACAGTGAGTCCATGTTTATCAGATTTGCCGATGACGCCATTTGCATCGGTAACGGTCCGCGGAAGGATTATCTCGATATCGAGAGAATGATCTGGGCTGCCCGCAAGACGGGGGCCTATGCCATACATCCCGGTTATGGTTTTCTTGCCGAAAATCCCGATTTCTCCCGCGCCTGTGAAGAGGCGGGCCTGGTCTTTATAGGACCGCCGCCGGATGTGATTCGTAACCTGGGAAACAAGATTGTGGCTCGCCAGATCATGGAACGGGCAGGAATACCTTCTATTCCCGGGACGGACGATCTTTCCGAGGGAGAGGAAGGTATCGAGAGGGCAGTAGCCTTTGGGGAGGAATACGGATACCCGCTGATGCTGAAGGCCTCATCCGGTGGGGGCGGGCGCGGCATCAGGAAGATCAGCGCCAAAAATGAACTGGTGGTCCAGATACCGCAGGCCCGGGCAGAAGCATTGTCCGCCTTTAACGACGGCAATGTCTATGTGGAAAAGTGTATCGAAAAACCGCGGCATGTGGAAGTTCAGATACTTGCCGATACGCACGGTAACATAATCCACCTCGGATCCCGGGACTGTTCGATTCAGCGCAGACACCAGAAGCTCATAGAAATCGCGCCGGCGGACCTGCCTCTGGATGTGCTTGATTCGATCCATGAAACGGCGGTAAAGGCGGCGCAGTCCGCGGGATACATCAACGCGGGGACCGTTGAGTTTCTTGTCGATGCCGCCACGAACCAGTTCTGGTTCATGGAAATGAATACACGGTTGCAGGTGGAGCATACCGTGACGGAGACGCTGACGGGTGTCGATATCGTCAGGGAGCAGATACGGATTGCCGATGGTGGTCGCCTCGAGTTTCCCGATGTGCGGTTCCATCTGCTGGGGAAAGCGATCCAGGTCAGAATCAACGCGGAGGATCCCAAAAATAATTTTATGCCCGAGGGGGGAAAGGTTGTTGCCGTGTACCAGTCTCCGGGAGGCCCCGGGATACGGCTTGACGGCATTGCCTACCAGGGCTACCGGGTCCCCACGGAATACGATTCACTTCTCGTGAAAATGACCGTGCGGGGACGTAATTGGGAGCAGACGGTGCAGCGTTTGAAACGGGCATTGAACGATTTTCTGATTGTGGGCCCAAAAACGACCATACCCTTTTATCTTTCAATATGTGATGACCCGGATTTCAAACGGGGTGTCTTTGATACATCCTATCTCGAAACGCATGAGAGTGTCTTCGACTATCCCCAGAAGGAGCGGGAAGTGGCGAGGCTGGCACGGCTGGTTGCGGAAATCCATACGAAAAAAATGAATCCTTATGCCTATTAAAGGGCTTATCATTACATCATGACGGTGACGATACCATGAAGATTCCACAGCATACTCTGGAAGAAAGAATAACCCCGCAGGACCTGCATCAAAAGGGGGTTGCCTCACTTCTAGACAGGATCAGGGACAACGACGGCTATTACATAACCAATACCGAACGCGATCTTTCGCAGTCGGACTTCAAGAACCGGATCATGCCCCACACGCAGATGCTCGTATCGGAGGAACGGAATTCGGCGGGATATTTTTCTCTTGAAATTACGGGCGGTGCATCGGTGCACGTCGACATGCTGCGCAAGCAGATCAATCCGCTGGAAAAACTCGAGGTGTTGAGTGCACTCATGCCTGATACCATGTTTCAAACGCTCTGCCGGGGGATCAACCTCTTCGGGTATCGTCCCTATCCGGAGAACGTGATCAGGCTCACCGTGCAGAGTTTTGCCCGCTTTGTCCACGTATGGCGTGTATTCGATTTCCTGAACCACATC
>CAYTUH010000028.1:0-3734 GCA_964441165.1 uncultured Syntrophaceae bacterium | reverse complement strand
GTCCATCTGTTTTTCCACGGGTCCGGAGCATACCGATGACTTCTACGTGCGTAAAGTCGGCGAAATCCTCGATGTTACCGGCGACGACATCGTTCTCTGCATAAAGAACCATGGCGGACTCGGGACAGCCAGGAGGATGGGTGATCTGGTGAGGGCGATCCTCGACCGGTACCCCGATCTCGTGATTCATTATCACGGACATAATACTGATGGAAACGATATCGGACGAATCGTGGAGGCGGTGCGCAACGGAGCAAAGATCGTCGATGCAGGCGACCACGCCTTTGCGGGCTTTTACGGTCCCCCTCCCATTCTCACCGTTATCGACACTCTCAAGGAATATGGTCACTGGGCCATGGCGATCAACAGGGATGCCGTGAGGGAGACATCGACAAAGCTCCGGTCCGAGCGTGAGTACTACAAGGATTTTGAATCCCAGTTTTTCGGTTTTGATCCGACCGTTCAGGTCCATAAACTGCCCGGCGGTGCGACGGGGTCCAGCTTTGAGCAGGCGGTGAAGGGGGATTTTCTGGACCGCATGCCGCAGATTCTTCAGGAGGAACTCCCCCGGGTGCAGGTTGAACTGGGCAACTGGTGGAGCGTGACGCCCGGTTCGCAGATTCTCTGGACGACGGCGGTGAACAACGTGATGAAGGGGGAACGGTACAAGGACGCGAATGACGACCTGAAGAACCTGATGCTCGGCCGCTACGGCGATCTTCCTTTCTACTGGCCTTCTGAGGAGATATACGAGGCCGTGTTCGGGCCATCCTGGAGGGATATCCGCGAAAGAGACGGCGGGTATCAGAAGATTGAGGATATCGACCTCGAAATCGAAACAAGAGTGCTGGAACACCGTCTCGGCCGCAGCAGCACGGAAGACGAGCTGGTACTTTACCTGCAGCATCCTAATGATGCGGTAAATTACCTGAAATTTGAGGAAGAGTATGGGAAAACGTGGGTGTTGCCGCCATCGGTCTGGTTGAAGAAAGGCGGATTCACCCTGGGAGAGAAAATCGATTTTACCGATGCCTATGGAAAGCACCACCGCATCGAGATCGGCCCGCAACGACGTACAAAAGGAGGCGATGCCGTCACCTACCTCGTCATAGATCACCATACCGAACCCATCCTGACGGAACTCGAACAGGACGGCGGGGGCCGGGAAAGAAGGGTGGTCTTGACGACGCGTGAGATCGAGGAACTTGCCAAAGTGGGAGATGTACGATCGCCCATGAAAGGCGTGGTGAACGAAGTGCCCGTATCCGAGGGCGATGACGTTCCCGCGGGTGAAATACTGGTTGTCCTGGAAGCCATGAAGATGCTGAATAATGTGATTTCGGAAATCAACGGTACCGTGACGGAGGTTGCCGTATCTCCCGGTGACGAGGTGGATGTGGGTGATCCGCTCGTCATGGTAGAGAAGAAATGATCTGGAATTTCAAGCAGGAATGGGCGATAGCTCGAGTCCTGAAAAGGGGCTTCAGGGGCCCCGGCACGTCGGTACGACCGTGCCATGGAAGGGCAGCTTTATGATGCAACTGATTGATATGAAAGATAAATAGAGAGGAAATCATAGTTCGCCGCAGTCAATCTTTTCTTGACATTTGAATCATCTATGGTAATTTCACGTTGCGTAAAGCATGGGATTTTTGAAACCGGAGTTTCGAGAAAGGATCTGATGTGGAGAAAAAATATTTTACCCTTCTCATTATCCCTCAGAAAAAAGGTTCGATACGGAAATTCAACCTTTCAACAACTCTTTTCAGAAGTGTTATACTTTTCGTGATCATCTGTGTCGGCGCGATGGCCTATCTCTCCTATGAATTCGTCGATAACCGGAGTGCTCAAGGCGAACTCACACGATTGCAGCAGATTGAGATCATTCAAAAGGAACAGATTGAGTTACTTGCCGGCAAGGTAAGCGATTTTCAAAGGAAGATGGAGGACCTGCGGCAGTTTGACAAGAAACTGAGGATCATGACGAATCTCGAGAACAACCGTGACAACGGTCAGTTCCTCGGCGTCGGCGGTCCCATGCCCGAGACGAATACCTCAGGGGACGCCGCTACCGAAATGGAAGATGCACTGATTGAAAAAATTCATGAGAGCATTGACCAGCTTCTTGAAGAAGCCAGTTTTCAGGCGGAAAGTTTCAACGAACTCAAGGAGTTTCTTGAGAAACAGAAATCGGTACTTGCATCAACACCGTCCATATGGCCCGTCATGGGCTGGGTCACGTCGGAGTATGGGTACCGGATCTCTCCATTTACCGGGAAACGGGAGTTCCATAAAGGTATCGATATCGCCACGAGGATCGGCGAGGATGTGGTGGCACCCGCCGATGGTGTGCTGACAAAAGCGGCATATGAGTCCGATATGGGGCATATGGTGGTAATAGACCACGGAAACGGCATATCGACCTGTTACGGTCACTTGCTGAAAAAATGCGAAATCAAGCAGGGCCGGAAGGTGTCGCGGGGCGAGCTCATCGGTGTGGTCGGTAATTCCGGTCGCAGTACGGGACCCCATCTTCACTACGGTGTCCGTATGAATAATGTATATGTCAATCCGAGAAAGTATCTCTTTTAGACAGCGGTACCAGTTGATTTCGGATGATAATTTCGATTGCTTTTTTTTATCCCCGGTAATGACATTTACCGGGTTTTTTAGTGGTGTGTGAATGTTTGCCTATATTCTACGAAAAATTTTCGGAAGTAAAAATGACAGGGAGCTGAAGCGTATCTCCGCGATCCTCGACAGCATCAACGGGCTCGAACCGGCGATTCATGAGCTGAGTGATGCCGAGCTCAAGGCGAAGACCCTCTATTTCAAGGAACAACTGAGCAAGGGGGCATCAACGGATGATATCCTTCCCGAAGCCTTCGCCGTTGTGCGAGAGGTGGCAATGCGTACGGTGGGGATGCGCCCCTTCGATGTACAGGTCATCGGCGGTATCGTCCTCCACGAGGGGAAAATCGCCGAAATGAAGACAGGCGAGGGAAAAACACTTGCCGCGACAATGCCGATGTATTTGAATGCATTGACGGGCCGGGGCGCGCACCTTGTCACCGTCAATGATTACCTCGCCCGTCGAGACGCGGAGTGGATGGGTCCGATCTATCGGTTTCTGGGACTGTCGGTCGGAAATATCGTGCACGGGCTGAACGATCAGGAACGAAGGGGCGCCTATAATTGCGATATCACCTACGGTACCAACAACGAATTCGGATTCGATTATCTCCGGGACAACATGAACTTTCGCCTTGAAGATTACGTCCAGAGAGAGTTCCATTACGCCATCGTCGACGAGGTCGACAGTATCCTGATTGATGAGGCGAGGACGCCGCTTATCATATCGGGGCCCTCGGAGGAATCGACGGACAAGTATTACCGGATCAATCAGATAATCCCGCGGCTGACGAAAGACCGTGATTACACCACCGAAGAAAAGACCCGGACCGTCGCCATGACCGAAGAGGGCGTGGCACGCGTGGAAAAACTGTTGAAAGTTCAGAATCTCTACGAGCCGAAAAACATCGAGTTGCTTCACCATGTCAATCAGGCACTGAAAGCCCACACCACCTTCAGACGGGACATCGATTACCTGGTGAAAGACGGTCAGGTCGTTATTGTCGACGAATTTACCGGAAGGGTCATGCCGGGCCGGAGATACAGCGACGGACTGCATCAGGCTCTTGAGGCAAAGGAACACGTCAAGAACGAGCGGGAGA
>CAYTUH010000027.1:0-13975 GCA_964441165.1 uncultured Syntrophaceae bacterium | reverse complement strand
AGGAACCGCCGCACCGCATCAGAGAGGAGAACCGTCACCCAGATACGCCTTGATTACGTCCTCGTTTTTTTGAATCATTTCAGGTGATCCCTCGGCAAGCTTTTCCCCGAAATTGAGTGCCACGATCCTCTCGGATATGCTCATGATTATCGACATATCATGTTCCACGAGAATCATGGTCTGGTTCCACTTGCCATTCAATTCGGACAGAAATCGCACCATGTCCTCTTTTTCTTCCAGGGTCATGCCGGCAAAGGGCTCGTCGAGAACCAGGAGTTTCGGTTCCAGTGCAAGCGCACGTCCGAGCTCGACCCGTTTCCGCAACCCATAGGGCAAAGACCCTACGGGTGTTTTTCTTATGGCCTGCATTTCGAGGAAGTCGATCAGCTCCTCAACGACTCGCCGGTGTCGTACTTCTTCTTCCCGCACCGCGCGTGAAAACAGGAGTGCCCTGGCCAGTCCGTAATTCGAGTGGACGTGCCGTGCCAGCAGCATGTTCGACAGAACCGTCATCCCGGGGAAAAGCTCGATATTCTGGAACGTTCGTCCGATACCGCGATTCACCAGTTCATGGGGCGGCAGATGGGTAATATCTTTCCCGTTAAAGGAGATCCGGCCCTTCTGCGGACGATAGAATCCCGTCAGACAATTCAGCAGACTTGTTTTTCCCGCACCGTTCGGTCCAATCACCGCCAACAGCTCTCCCGACTTCACTGAAAGATCGACGCCGCTCAGTGCCATGATACCGCCGAAGTTCAGCGTCAGGCCGGTTACTTCAAGATCTGCGTTTTTTGTCTGCCCGGGCTTCGCCTTGAATATGCCCGGTTCGCCGCGAAATGTTTTCATATTACTTCACAAGCCTTATTTCATCTTTTCCCGGCACGAAGAAATTTGTCAGAGGCACGAAACTCCCGTCCTCATGAACCTTTACAATACGGGCCGTGAATGATCCTTCATGATTCGATTTCGAATAGGAAATGGCCGGCAGCAAACCGCCGAAATCCTCGTTCCTGAATGATTCCATGGCATCATTGATGGTGCTGCTGTTTACCTTGCCGTATGTTTCCTTCGCCTTTCGCATGGCCCGTTCCATGATCATTCCCACTGAAACGCCCTCCCAGTAGGCCGCATCGAAGGAATCGACGGTTTTATATTTATCCCACAGTTCTTCCATCACGGCGATGCCTTCGCTTTTATCCACAGGAAGACCTCCGGAGAATTGAATCCTGAGCCTGTCGCGGATCAACCCCTTCCCCATGGCGAAGAAATCCGGATCCGTCGATGTCCAGGTACCGAAGAATGCGGGCGTGTAGTCGATTCTGTCGGCACACTTGAGTGTCGTAATGATGGCTGCGGGCAACATCTGCATGAATATGTAGTCCGCACCGTTTTTCCTGAGACGGAGAAGCTCCGTGGTGAGATCAACAGTCTTGGCCGGGAATTCCTCAATGGCAACGATTTCCACACCGAGCTTCTCTGCATACTCCCTGCTCGGCTTGTGGATCGAACGCCCGTATGCGTTGTTGTATGTGAGAAGACCGACCTTGGGCGCACCGTCTCCGGTGTGGATCGTCTTTATATAGTGAAGGATAGCGTAACAGTCAAGGCGGTAGCTTCCGAATGGAAGATACATGTAGTCGATGGGGTCCTCCAGAAGTTCCCAGCTCGTCGAGTAATTGATCGTCGGAATCTTGTAACGCTGGACGATTGGCTTTGCGGCAAGACCCTCACCGGCGCCCCAGGTCGCAATCATATCGACACGATCCCTGACGGCAAATTTTCTTACTGCCGCCACGGCTTCAGGCACCTTGTACATCGTGTCAACCAGAAGCAGTTCGATCCTATCGCCGTCAATCCCGTCCTTCATTTCGTTGACATAGGTTAAATAATCCTGGGTTCCCTTTGCATGGAACTGACCCCAGGTCGATGCCGGGCCCGTCAGATTGATGGCGGCTCCCACCTTGATCGTTTTCGCACCCGCGATGGAAGTGACCATCACAAGTGCGCATATCACCGCAATCATCGTACAGAGTATTCTTTTCATCATTCCCTCCCTTTCATTTAAGATAAAAAAAGGCCGTGGATTCTTCCACGGCCTTTTATACACTTCAGCCGCGGGCTCCTTGTTCCGGTCTACCCACGGCTCGATTTCTACATTTCTAAGAGCTCAACAGGCAGACCTTTCCGAAAAAGCTAAAAAAGCCGAAAAATATGCCTGTTCCAATATATGCCCTTGTATCCATAGCTTCCTTCGCCAAAAAATGTTTCACAGTTTATAGGATTTCATGCCTCTTTCTGTCAAGAAAAAAATCATTCTTTATTCATCAGGTGTCTGAAAAATTTGGCATCGGGTGTCATAATCAACGTCATATCCTTCTTCAGAGACTTTTTGTACGCCTCAAGACTCCGGGTAAATTCGAAGAATTCCTGGTCCTGCTGATAGGCATCGGCATAAATCCGTATCGACTGCCCGTCACCGTCGCCTTTCAATTCTTCCGACTCTTTATAGGCCTTCGCCAGAATGATCGATCGTTCCATTTCCGCCATCGCCGTGATCTTCTGCGATTCTTCATTTCCCTCGGAGCGGTATTGCTTTGCCTGCCGCTCGCGCTCCGCCTTCATACGATCGAAGACATGCTTTTCATTCTGCTCCGGGAGGTCGGCCCGTTTGATTCTCACATCCACCACCTCAATGCCGTAATCCAGCGCGCGCTTCGCCGAACGGGCGGTCACGTTCGCCATGATCTCATTTCTCGTTTTCGATACGATATCGGACAAATTGTCCTGGCCGAGATCGACTCGCAATTGTGCGTAGACAATGTCGTCCAGCCTCGATTGCGCCCCCAGCTCGTTCCTCACGGTGGTATAAAACTTCAGCGGGTCGATTATGCGCCATTTCGTGTAATTATCGACCACGAGATTCTTCTTGTCTCTGGTAAGAATCTCCGTGGGTTGTGCGTCGTAGACGAGGATCCGTTTCTCAAAATAGATGACCTGCTGCATAAAGGGGATCCTGACATGGAGGCCCGGTCCGTATACACCGTCCATCGGCTTGCCGAGCATGACGGCAATAGCCTGTTCCGTCTGATCAACCGTGAAGAGCGATGCCGAAGCGGCAAGTACCGCAACCAATACAATTATTATGCCTGCCTTGATTTTCAGGTTCATTTCGCACCCCCATTCACATTACTCATCCTTTCAATGGATTTGTTGTCAAGAGAAAGATGGGGGAGCACATTTTCACCCAGTGAACCATCAATCACGATCTTGTTAATTCCCGGAAGTATTTCTTCCATCATTTCAATATAGAGCCGTTTCTTTGTAATATCTTCGGCATGTTTATATTCATTAAGAATCTGGAGAAATCTGCTCGTGTCACCTTCTGCGCGAATGATTTTTGATTCCTTGTAGGCGATGGCGTCATTCACGATCTGGGCCGCCTTGCCCTTTGCCTTGGGCAGGATTTCATTCCGGTACCCATGGGCCTCGTTTATCATCTTCGCCTTGTCTTCCTTGGCACTGGCCACATCTTTAAAGGCCGCCATGACCTGCTCCGGTGGATGAACATCCTGAAGCTGCACCGCCACGACATGTATTCCCGCCTCGTAACTGTCGAGAATGGCCTGAAGCACTCCCTTGGTATCCTGCTGAATCTTGAACTTGCCCGTGGTGAGGATATCGTCGATCTCGTTTGTCCCGACAATTTCACGCATGGCGGCCTCTGCCGCGTCTTTTACCGTCTTCTCCTGATTTGTCACATTGAAGAGATAATCCATCGCATTCTTTATCTTGTACTGCACGATGAATGACAGATTGACGATATTCTCGGCCTTTGTGAGCATCAGGCTCTCATCGGGAACCACACGAATGCGGCCCGCCTGGCGTTCACCGATAGTTCTGAATCCTATCTCGAGCCTTCGGACCTGCGTTACCTTCGGTTTCAAAACCGTCTCTATCGGTGACGGCATATGATAATGCGGCCCCGGAGATGTCGTGCGCACCGCCTTGCCGAACCGCTTTACCACCCCTTCTTCATCGGGCGCCACGAAAAAAATACCCGAGAGCAGCCATAATCCCACAAAGATAATAACCAGTATCGGAAGTAGATTAAACTTTTGAAGGATCGGAAACGACTGTTTGAATTTATTAAATACATCTTTTAAATCCGGCGGCTGCTTCTGACCCCACGGATTTCCCTCGTTGTCTTGCCATGCCATAATATTGTCTCCCTGTAAATATTTTGAATGGTTATGTAAAGTAACATCCTCTCAAGACACTGTCAATATATATAAATAATGGGCATTCGGGAATGTGTGCACTTTTTATTCCTTACGTTCTTCCATGACGAGTATCACTTTGCATGCTGGTGTAGCTTCTTCAATCATCTTTACGAATATCCATTATTACGCAGAAAGGCAACTTTTCTTGTTTCAGAAAAGGACATATGGTACAAAATTACATTCTCACATGGAGGCGCGATCAATGAATCCGGAAGTTTTCAGGGAATACGATGTCCGGGGTGTAGTCGAGAAGGACCTTACCTTTGATTTTGTGCGGGACCTCGGCAGGGCGATCGGCACCTACGGTGTAGATTACGGTGTAAAGACAATGACGGTGGGCAGGGATTGCCGCCTGACCTCAGACGAGTACGGGAAAGCCCTCATTGAAGGAATTACCGCAACGGGCATCGATGTGTTCGATATCGGCATATGCGCCACGCCGATGCTCTATTTCTCCGTCAGGCATTTCGAGACCGACGGAGGCGTCATGATCACGGGAAGCCATAACCCTCCCGAGTTTAACGGATTTAAAATCTGCATCGGACCCGATACGATTCACGGCAGCGAGATACAGCAACTGAGAACGATAATGGAAAAGGGGATCTATGAACGCGGAAGCGGCACCGTTGAGAAACGTGACGTGGTAACACCCTATCATGATTATCTCTTCGAAAACCTCTCCATCGGTGAAGGAATCTCCATCGTCGTGGATGGGGGAAACGGCGTGGGGGGACACTTCGCCCTGCCGCTCTTCGAACGTTTCAAATGTTCCGTTATCCCCATATACTGCGACATGGACGGACGATTCCCCAACCATTTTCCCGATCCGACGGTTGTGGAAAATCTTGCCGACCTCATCAGGCTGGTGAAGGATAATCACGTCGATGCCGGGATCGCCTACGACGGAGACGCCGACCGCCTGGGCGTCATCACCGACAAAGGCGATGTATTATGGGGCGACGAACTGCTGCTCCTTTTTTCACGGTATATACTCAAGGAAAAACCCGGCGCGACGATCATCGGCGAAGTGAAGTGCTCACAAAACCTTTATGACGATATCCGGAAGCACGGCGGACGAGCCATCATGTGGAAAGCGGGGCATTCTCTCATCAAGAGCAAGATGAAGGAGGAAAATGCCATGCTCGCGGGCGAAATGAGCGGACATCTCTTTTTCGCCGATCGCTACTTCGGCTACGACGACGCAATTTACGCATCCATGCGTCTTCTCGAAATCCTTTCACGCACGGAGCTGAAATTAAGCGAAATCCTTGCAGACGTTCCGAAGACATTCAACACTCCGGAAATACGTGTCGACTGTCCCGATCACCTGAAGTTCCGTGTGGTCGAACTGGTAAAGGATCATTTCTCGTCTGAGTACGAGCTGATCGATATCGACGGCGTCCGTATCCAGTTTGAACATGGCTGGGGACTCGTAAGGGCATCAAATACCCAGCCGGTGCTGGTACTCCGTTTTGAATCGACCAACGAGGAGGAACTCGGACGCATCAAAAAACTTGTGGAGGACGTGGTACACCATTTGATGAAAACAATCTGAAGTGCGTTGCCTGTAACATTCTGAAGGGAGAGCGGAATGTTTACCTTTTCACAGAAACACACAAAATTGACGTCGCTTTATCTCTATAGCGGCAAATCGGACGAACTTTCACCGAAGTTGCGGAAGCACGCCAGGGGAAAGCGGCCGGTTCTGGTGATTCCTGCCTTGGCAACAGAATTCACCCTTCCCGAAAACAGGCCGGTTTTTCTGAACATCCTTAAACAGTTAAGCCGTATCAAGTATCTCTACAAAATCATTTTTGGCGTCGATGCGGCAACGGATGATGAAACCATCGAACTGGCTCAGTTGGTAAGAAGCTACGACATCAAAAATTTCATAATCCAGCACAACAGGGGAACAGCCTTTACCTCTCTCTACAATCAGCTCGGGGATGCGGGCTTTCGTCACACGCAGCCGGGCAAGGGGAAAAACATGTTCATGTCCTTCGGCATCGCTCAGGCCCTGGGATCACAGTGTATCGGCGTGCTCGATGCCGACATCAGGACGTTCCACCGAAAACAGCTCGACCGGCTCTTCTACCCCGTCCTGGTCCTGGAATATGAATTTTCAAAGGCATTCTATTCACGAATCGGCGATACCCAGATGTACGGCCGGGTGAAACGCCTCCTTCTCGATCCCCTGCTCATCGCATTGAAACGTAAATTTTCCGAAACCGGTGAAGACAAGTTTCTCAGAATAATCGACTATCTTCTCGCATTCAATTACCAGCTTTCGGGAGAAGTGGTCTTCGACACAAGTCTCCTCAAACGCATGCACTTTGCCACCAACTGGGGCGTCGAGATATTCACGCTGATAGAAGTCTACCGGAAGGCCACCAGCGTGGCACAGGTGCAGTTTTCGTCGAAGTCATTTGATCACAAGCACCAGTCCGTATCGGAAGACGATCCAGACAAGGGACTCTACAAGATGGCAATGGATATCGTCACCACCATAATCTCCACACTTGTTGTTGAGGAAGGACTTGAGATATCAGACTACTTCGTTCAGGATCTCACCGCCACCTACATCAATGTGGCCGATGAACTGATCAAGAAATATTCCGACAACTCCATGTTCTGCGACCTTCACTATGACCGGAACGCCGAAGAAGCCATCGTCCACGGGGTTTTCAAGGACGCCATACTGACAGCCGGTGATTACCTTACCTCGCCCTACCGAATCACGGAACGGTTTCTCCGCATTCTTCTCAGCGACAAACGTTTTCAAAAATATCTCGATGAAGGCATCGGCACCGACTTGCTGAACTATGAAAAGGAAAATCAGAGTCAGCTCTTTGAAATCCCCCAGACCGTATCATGGGAACGTATCATTGTGAAGCTGCCCAGGATTCTTGATGATATCTCCAATGTGGTAAAAAAAGAAATGGCACTTTACGCGAAGGTATGATTCATTTCACAAGCATGAGCCGTATGTCCATGACATTCGTCATGGTGGGTCCCGTAATCAGCAGGTCGTCAATTCCTTTAAAGAATCGATAGGAATCGTTATCCTTCAGACATTCGGCAGCGCTCAGTCCCCGCTCCCGGGCTTTTTGCAGGGTCTCCCCGTCGGCGATGGCTCCTGCCGCATCGGTCGGGCCGTCAGTACCGTCGGTCCCGCCGCTGAGAATCACGACACCTTCGATCCCTTCAATTTCCATCGCGGCGGCAAGCACAAACTCTATATTTCGTCCTCCCCGTCCCTTTCCTCGAATCGTTACGGTTGTCTCTCCCCCCGAAACGATACAGGCCGGTTTCGGCAGGGGATTGCCGGAGTGAATTATTTCTTTTACGATAGCGGTGTGTACTTTCGCCACGTCACGGGTTTCACCTTCGATGAAGGACGAGAGAAAAAGTGTGTGATATCCCTTCTCCACTGCCGCATCACGGGCCGCCTTCATGGACCGGCTTGACGATCCGATTATAAGAGTTTCGGTCTTTCTAAACACGAGGTCTCCCGGCTTCGGCGTCTCAGGATGAGCACCGCTCTTCCCCTCTTCCAAATAGGCGACGACGCTCGCTGGAATTTTATCGCTGAGGTCATATTTTTTCATGATGTGTACGCAATCGGCGAAGGTGCTCCGGTCGGGCACCGTCGGTCCCGATGCAATCACGTCGAGATCATCACCAATCACGTCGGAGAGAATGAATGTAATAATGGTGCTCGGAAATGCTGCTCCTGCGAGGTTCCCGCCCTTTATGCCCGATATGTGCTTGCGAAGGGCATTGATCTCGTGAATCGTGGCACCGCATTCAAGAAGTGCCTGCGTCGTTTCCTGCTTTTCCGCCAGAGAGATTCCCCGGCGCGGCAGCGGCAGCAGGGCAGACCCCCCTCCGGAGAGAAGAAAAATAACAAGGTCGTCTTCCGCCGTCTCTCCGAGAAGCGAAATCCTCCGCTCCGCACCGGCAAGACCTGCCTTATCGGGCACGGGATGACCCGCCTCGATAACTGAAATGGAGCGCAGTGGTTGACCGTGGCCATATTTGGTTATCACGAGACCTTTGTCAATCCGGTCGCCTAAAAGGTCCTCCAGAGCCGCCGCCATCGGTGAGGCGGCCTTTCCTGCGCCGAACACGAATATTCTCCTGTACCGCTCAAGGGGATACTGCCCCGCCCCTTTCGTCAGCAGTGTTTCTCCTTCAACGCTCACATGCGTCATCATGGCATGGTTCGGATCGGCAGCTCTTAATCCCGCATTAAAAATATCCCTGATATCCCGGCGAAGCCCTCCTTCCTGTGCCGTCACCGTTCTCCTCCTTTCCTTCACTGCCATGTGCCATTCCTCACCTCGACCACCTGTAACAACCCTTTTCGTCCTATCACGTTACAGTTCGGTCTTTTTCGTTACGTCTTTTTTAATCAGGGCTATCGTTTCCTGTAATACCGGGAACACGTGTTCCCGTATATCACCGGCGACGGCGACCACCATGATATCATCGCCCGGCCTCAGTTCCCCCTCCGACACCTCGGCACAGATTTCTATTATACCGGGCTTCTTTTTCATCGTCGACAGTATCTGAACCAGGCGCTCCCGGTCCGGTTCGACGACAAGCTTCTCCACGGCGCGCCCGTCTCGCGAGCTGTTCCTCACCACACCGTTATGCACGAGAATCATGCCTGCGTTGTGGTAGTCAGGATGATTTTTTATGGTTTCGATCATTCGACCGGCGTCTATCATGGTATACTCCTTTCACGTATTGCTGCTTGACTGCCGCAGATGATTATGGAAAAATCATATCATGTATCGACGAAGGCGTTCAAGCAGGAGAAAACGTGACCTCCTCAAACTCGGCGATTTTCTTGAGAAGGCGCTGAAAAAAAACAAGATCGATCTGAGTATTGCCGATTTTGAAATATTCAGAATCTGGAGGGAAGCCGTGGGTCCCCAGATAGCGGCCAAAACGGAACCCCTCAAATTCAGGAACGGTACTCTTTTTGTCGCCGTCTCCAACTCGGCGTGGTTGCAGCAGCTCCAGTTCATGAAGCAGGACATCATTGAACAGGTGAATCATGCCCTGTCCGAATCAAAAAAACAAAAACTCAGCGCAGTCTATTTTTCCATCGGTCCGGTTCCCCTTTCACCGTCACCGGATAAAAAGGAAGCCGGCATTGAAGCGTCACCGGTCGTTCTCGGGGATCGCGAAGAAAAACTCATTCAGGATAGTATCGACGCGATCGCCGACAGTGATCTCAAGGATCTCGTCAAGCGGGTGATGACGAAGGAGATCATCAATCGTCGCATTCGCGGAGACGGGTAATGCCGTCGAATATTCCTTGCATTTCAACGCTGTACACCCCCTGTCTTTCATAGATATGGAGGGGGGGGGATACTTCGAGTTCCTCTCCCCCGTTTTTTATTCCCTGGACGAGCATGAATTCGGCTTCCGACGAAGCATCCGAGTGGACCATCCGCAAACGTTTGGGTTCAAGCTTGTACCGCCTCATTCGAACAATCAGGTCAACACCCCTCGATGCGGGATAAATCGAGAACACCGCTCCCCCGTCTTTCAAAAGATATTTTGAGGCTGCAATGAATTCATCGAGAGATCCCTTGATCTCGTGACGGGCAACGGCCCGTTCCCTGTCCGGATTTACCTTCCCCGAATTTAGTTTCCGGTAGGGAGGATTGAATACCGACGCATCGCAAGAATTCGCCCGGAATATGGCGTTGATTCCCTTTACATCACAGTGGTGAATCGTAATCATGTCTTCAAGATGATTCATGGCGACGCTCCTTCTCGCCATATCGGCCAGCGTCTCCTGTATTTCCACGCCGTCAATCATCGCCGTCCTGTACCGCGACGCCAGGACAAGAGAGATGACTCCGCTTCCCGTTCCGAGATCGACGACCCTGCTCCCTTTTCCGAGCGTCACGAAATCCGCCAGAAGAAGCGCATCTATGGAAAACCGGTATCCCTTTCTCTGTTGAAGGATACACAGCCCGCCGCGAAGTTCGTCGAGGGTTTCACCGTTCTTTGCAGTAAAAGATTTATCCATTGCCCAATCCGTTTTTGAACAACACTATGGCGCATCATAGTACAGGAGCGGTTAAATTGAAATACAAAGCATCCCCTTTTTTAATGCCGGTTCACATTATGCCGAGCATGCCGCTGTCTCGCCATATCGGGCGATGTCAGGTTGAAAATCCGGGGCGATAGATGAAAAGAAGGCACCGTGGCTTCATGAAGTTTCGGATCGAGGCATTGCTCTCCCCCTGTCTTCGTTGGGGCCTGTTCGCCGCTATGTCATCGCTCATGCCGCTCCTGCACAGTATTCAGCGAAGAGATCAATCGTAATACCACGACCGTTTCTATTCTCCTTTTTTCTTGATTTTTCCCTCAAAAATATTGAGAATGGCCCAGCACATTCAAATAATTGCATTACCTTGACAATCGTGTCCAATACTCGACTATGAAACCGTGATACTCCATCAGGTTCATATTCCATAGAACGTAATCTCTCTGATACGTGGCGAAAGGAGTTCCCATGAAGAAAGGTGCCGTATCGTTAACTGCTTTGATTGTGTTGTTGATCATTGCTCTCTCTGTCCCCCCCCCTGCATATTCCCAGGGTATTTTTCCTCAGCTCAACGAGGGGATCGAACGCTACAAGCAGGAAAATTATACCGGGGCGATCGAAGCATTGAAAGAAGCCCGCCGGCAACATCCCGATCTGTCCATTGCCGCCTTTTTTCTCGGTCTCTCCTATAAGCAGACGCTGAATTACCAGGAGGCTATAGGTCAGTTCAAAGATGCGGTCACGCTCAACCCCCGCATCAAAGACGCCCTTGTTGAACTGGTGGACGTGCTCTATCAGAGCGGAAACCTCGATGAAGCGAAGAAATGGATCGCTATCGGCGAGGAGGAAAAGATCCATCCGGCAAAACTGGCCTTTCTAAAGGGGCTCGTTTTTCAGAAGGAGGGCAATATTGAAGGATCGGCAGCCGCATTCAACCGCGCCAGCGAACTGGACCCTTCCCTGTCGCAATCGTCGGAATTCCAGATCGCCATCGGGTACCTGAAGGACCACAATCTTAAACTGGCAAAGGAACGTTTCCAGGCATCCATTCAACAGAATCCCACGTCCGACCTGGCGAGTTTCGCCCGCTACTATATCGATGCCGTTGAAAAACAGATTTTCACGGAACGCCCTTTCCGCTTCACCCTGGGTGTTTTCGGGCAGTATGACTCCAACGTGGTCCTCAAGCCCACCGAGCAGGAGGTAGCTCCCGATATCACCGATGAAGGCAGCGGTGTCCTGTCGACCTCTTTCCGTGTCGACTATACACCTGTTTTCCAGAGCCCCTGGCTCTTCAACGCCCAGTACTCCTTCATATCGAATTTCCACGACAATCATTCCACGACCCATGACATGACGGGAAACACGATCTCTCTTTCCCCGGGATACAGCTTCGGCACCGCCGCCTTCAATATCGTCTTCAATTACGGCCATTTTCTGATTCACGGCACCCGCTACATGGAGAACCTTTCCGTGGGCCCTCTTTATCGTACGCTCCTGGGAAACAATAACATGATCGAATTTTTCGGCGGGTACACTCTGAAGAATTATTTTTCCGATCCCGTGAATTTCGAAGAAGACAGGGATTCCGACGGCAACACGGCCTATGTGAGCTGGGTCTATCTCTTCATGAAAGACGCCTTCTTCAACCTGAAATACGAGGCGAGCAGGAACCGGACCGACGGAATAAACTGGAACAATACGACCTACAACCTGTCCGCGAATTCGATCATTCCCGTGATCGACCGGGTAAAGTTCCAGCTCAGCGGCAACATCTTCACTCAGGACTTTCACAATACGCACACTGTCTTCGGCGTGGAGCGAAGAGACCGCACCTACATGACCTCCTTCGATTTCGCCTTGGACCTCTGCAAGAACACCACCGGCGTTATCCAGTACACCGGCACGCAGTGCAACTCGAATATCCCGATTTACGACTACAAGCGACACCTGTATACGCTCGGCATCGAATACCGCTTCTGATGCAGCGGTGCAGTGATATTGACGGAGAATTGATAACGATAAATCACCAAAGCCAGACCTGATCATTTTAAAAAGAGGATTTGATATGAGACTGAGAAAATCAATGTGCATCGTCATCTTGTGTGCAGCCTTCCTGTTCACATGGAACAGTGTGTCATTCGCCGTTTCTGCCGGGTTTCTTTCATCGCTTGAAGGTGAAGTCGGCATTACACGTCCGGGCAAAGGAGTAAGAACGGCCGCACTCTACGACCAGGTCAACGTGGGCGATATCGTCACCACCAGAGACGCGTCGAAGGCGGAGATCACCTTCAGCGACGGAAACATCACCCGACTCGCCCCGGACACGCGCCTCGAAATTACCGAATACATGGTCGAAAAGGATCGCAAAAAGGAAATACTCAGTCTCTTCAGGGGTAAGATACAGAATATCGTGAAAAAGATTTCCGACCGGTCCTACGGCATCGACGAAAAGAGCCGGTTCGAGGTCCACACGCCCACATCGGTCTGCGGCGTCAGGGGAACCAATTTCTTCTCCTACTATATCGGCGGTGCCAGCGGGTACCTCTTTAAAGAGGGCTCCGGCTACGGCTACAATGTGAATTACCCCGATGAAATCAGGAATGTCGAGGCGGGCCAGGCGCTTCTCGTAATCGGCCCCGACAAGATTCCCGTCATTCAGCTCGTTCAGGAAGGTCAGATGGAAGGGTTCGCAACGGAATTACTGCCCGGGGGTGAAAGCGGACAGGGACAGAACAACCCCGGCAGTCAGAATCCCGGGAACACGACGGGCAGCGGCAACGATTCGACGGGCACGGTGTCGATTCTTCCCGACATTCCCCCTGAGTTCAAAAGCGATACAACGGCACCTGTCCTTTCCATCGTGACAAAACCCGACTCGCCGACCAGTTCGGAGACGGCCGGTTTCCTTTTCAGTGCCGATGAACCGAATGTTGTTTACTGCTACAAGATCGACGACTACGATAACGAATTTCAGTGGTTCGTTACCGACGATCCTGAAGCGGTATTCCTCGACATTCCCGACGGAAATCACAAAATCGACGTCAAGGCCGTCGATGCGGCGGGAAATGAAAGCGACGTGGTAACCTACAGTTGGACCGTCGATGCAACAGGGCCCACCGTTTCCATCCTCCAGAAACCTGACGGTATTACGGGGAGCGATGAAGCCTCTTTCCTTTTTGAAGCCGATGACGACCCCGTTACCTTCTACTACAGCACCGACGACGGCGCCACCTGGACCGAGACGGATTCATCGCTGACACTGTCGGCCCTTCCCGAAGGTGAAAACGACTTACAGGTCGTGGGGTCCGATTCGCTGGGCAATAGGGGGTCGGCGGCAACCTTTGAATGGCTCACCGATTACACCGCCCCCGTGGCAATCGTAGTTGCGGGTCCGGAGGAGATCACCAACGATCCTAATCCCGATTTTTCCTTCCAGGCACCCGACGCCACGGCCGTGACCTACTACTACAGCCTTGACGGCGGAGACACATGGATCGAAACAGTGTCCGCGTTGACACTGGCAAACGTTACCGCCGAGGGGGATCACACCCTCCTGGTCCGTGCCGTCGATGCGGCAGGTAACGAGGGTCCCCTGTCAAATTATGACTGGCTGTCCGAT